>JALYYF010000387.1 GCA_030946725.1 Candidatus Dormiibacterota bacterium | reverse complement strand
TGAGCACCTCGTCGTCGCCCACCGGCAGACCGAGCTTGCGCAGCCGGCCGCGGGCGTTCTCGACCTGTGGCTCCAGCAGGTCCGCCGGACGGATGGTGATCGGTTCCTCCCGACCGAGGACCAGGCGCCTGATCGCGGAGTCCGCGGGCCGGGGCGGGCGGCCGTACAGGCCCTGCAGGTAGTCCTTCAGCTCCTGGGTGACCGTGGCATAGCGCTCACCTCCGATCACGTTGAAGACGGCCTGTGAGGCGATCATCTGCCGGATGGGCGCGACAAGCGGCGGGTAGCCGAGCTCGGCGCGGATCCGGGTCACCTCCTCCAGCACGTCGCGACGCCGCTCGGAGGCCTGGTGCTGGGCGAGCTGCCGGTGGATGTCCTCGAGCATGAAGCCCGGCATGTGGTAGCGCAGGATGTCCGAGTCGATGCGGTCGGCCACCGGCGAGAGATGCTCCAGGTGCCTACTCTTGAGCTCTTCGAGCTCGACCTTGATGTCCACCAGCCGGTCCAGGTCCAGGCCGGTGTCGTAGTCACCGCCGGCCAGCGCGGCCACCACGCTCTCGGTCGCGGGCTGGCTGGTGCCCCAGGCCAGCGGCGACAGGGCCGTGTCGACCCCGGCCGCGCCGGCCTCGATCGCCGCCATGTACGCCATGGGGGCCATCCCGCTCGAGCAGTGGGAGTGGACCAGGATCGGTACGTCCACCACGTCCCGCAGGCTCGCCACCAGCTCCCAGGTCACCTGCGGGCTCAGGATGCCCGAGGTGTCCTTGACCACCACCTCGTCCACGCCCAGGCCGCCCAGGCCCTTGGCCAGCGAAACCCAGAGGTCCAGGTTGTGTACGGGGCTCAGCGCGTAGGAGAGCGCACCCTGGACCCGTTTCCCGGCCTCCTTGGCGGCCCGGATGGCGACCTCCATGTTGCGGATGTCATTGAGCGGGTCGAAGACCCTGAAGACGTCGACGCCGCAGCGGGCCGCGTGCCGGACGAACAGCTCCACCACGTCGTCGGGGTAGTTGCGGTGGCCGACCAGGTTCTGGCCGCGGATCAGCGCCTGGACCGGCGTCGTCGGCGTGACCTCGTTCAGCCGGCGGAGGAAGTCCCAGGGATTGTCTCCCTGCTCCAGCCAGGTCTCGAAGGTGGCGCCTCCGAAGGCCTCGATGGCGGCGAAGCCGATGCCGTCCATCTTCTCCGCGATGGGGAGGATCTCCAGGCCGCGCAGGTGGCCGCCCAGCAGCGACTGGTTGCCGTCACGGAAGGTCGTGTCGGTCAGCCTCAGCCGGCCCCTCGGCTTTGCCCTAGCGATTGGCGAGGGCCTTCCTTTTCTCCAGGTGCCGGCTGGCCAGCTCGGCGTCCGCGACGCCCAGCACCCGGGCCGCGAACCAGGCTGCGTTCTTGGCGCCGGCCTCGCCGATGGCCATGGTGGCGACGGGGATGCCGGCCGGCATCTGGACGATGGAGTACAGCGAGTCCACGCCACCCAGGTGCTGGGTGGGGACGGGCACCCCGATCACCGGCAGATCCGTCCAGGCCGCGACCACGCCGGGCAGGTGGGCGGCGCCTCCCGCGGCGGCGATCACCACCTTCAGGCCGCGCTGCCGCGCGCTGGAGGCCCACTCCATGACGCCGGCCGGGTCGCGGTGCGCGGAGCAGACGCGCAGCTCCGCCTCGATGCCGAACTCGTCCAGCTGCTTGAGGCAGGCCTCCATCAGCGGGAGGTCGGACTTGCTGCCCAAGATGACGCCAACTTCAGCCGACACGAACCGCCTCCTGGCCGATATCTCTCCGGTAGTAAGCCCCGGCAAATCGTACGCGGACAGCTCCGGAGAGCGCGCCCATCCGGGCCTGCTCGACGTTCGCGCCCATCGCGACCGAGGTCAGCACCCGGCCGCCGGAGGTCAGCAGCGAGCCATCAGGGACCAGCCGCGTGCCGGCGTGGAAGAGCAGCACCCCGTGCGGCACGCTGGTCAGGCCTTCGATCGGAAATCCTGTCTCGTAGGTCTCCGGATAGCCGCCCGAGGCCACCACGATGCCGACGGTCGGCCTCGGGTCCCACTCCACGCGCGGCTGGTCGGGCAGCTCACCGAGAGCGGCGGCGAGCATCAGGGGCACCAGGTCAGAGCTGAGGCGCGGCATGAGCACCTGCGTCTCCGGGTCGCCGAAGCGCGCGTTGAACTCGATGACGCGGGGGCCGTGCGCGGTCAGCATCAGGCCGGCGAAGAGGACGCCGCGGTATTCGAGACCGCGCCTGGCCAGCTCGCGGACCGCGGGGCGCATGACCATGTCCACGATCTCCTCGACCATGCCGGCCGTGATGCCGGAGGGCGGCGAGTAGGCGCCCATGCCGCCGGTGTTGGGTCCCTCGTCGCCCTCCCGGGCCCTCTTGAAGTCCCGGGCGGCCGCCAGGGGCACGACGTGCTCGCCGTCGGTGACCCCGAAGACCGAGATCTCGGGACCCTCGATCCGCTCTTCGAGGACCACCGTGCTGCCGGCGCGGCCGAAGGTCCGCTGCACCAGCATGGCGTCGATCGCGGCTTCGGCCTGGGCCATGCTGGAGCAGACCAGGACACCCTTGCCGAGCGCCAGGCCGTCCGCCTTGACGGCGACCTGGCCCTTCCG
>JALYYF010000043.1 GCA_030946725.1 Candidatus Dormiibacterota bacterium | reverse complement strand
GGGAGCGCCGAGGAAGGCCAGGACACGAGCCAGGGCATCGCCGATCACCGTGCTCCGGAGGTGGCCGACGTGCATCTCCTTGGCGATGTTGGGCTGCGAATACTCGACCAGGGTGGCCCGGGTGTCGCTGACCGGCACGCCGAGACGGGGATGCCCGGCGCGGAGCGCCAGCTGGTGGACGATGGCGGCGTCTCGCAGCCGCAGGTTGATGAAGCCCGGGCCGGACAGCTCGCAGGTGGCGACCACTTCGTCGGGCGGGCAGGCCGCTACGACCGCAGCCGCCAGGTCCCGGGGGTTGGCGCCCACCCGGCGAGCCAGCGCAAAGCTGCCGTTGGCCTGGAAGTCGGCGTGGTCGGAGCGCCGCAGCTGCGGATCGACAGCCTCGGTCCGGTCTCCTGGAAGCGCTTCCATTGCGCGCCGGAGCCGGAGCTCCAGCTGGTCGTTGAGGGAGGTGATCTCTGTCATGAGCTGCCGCGGCCGGATGAAGGGTACCCGCAGCCGGGCGCCGCTGATCAGCTGGCGAGCGCCAGCAGCGCCAGCCATGCTTTGCGCCGGCCGGAGACGCTGGCTCGCCAGGGTCTCTTTTCTCCCCAGCCGTCCCGCCCGATCTGGCGCAGTATCTCCCGGTACATCAGGGCCGCGGCCCTGATCGCCTGCCGGCCCCGCACCAGGTCATCGATGCCGCCGATCCCCATGTCGTACCAGCGTTCTGCAAGCGCCACGCCGACTCGCAGCAGCGCAGAGCGGTCGTCGGCGGCCAGGTCCTCGATGCCCAGCGATTCCAGAGTCCTGGACGCGAGGTAGACGCGGCCCGCCGCCAGGTCCTCGTCCAGGTCGCGGAGGATGTTCGTCCGCTGCATCGCGATGCCGAGCGCTCTGGCGGCGAAGCAGGCTTCGGGGCGCCGAACACCCAGAATGCCGGCCATCAGCTCTCCGACGGTGCCGGCCACGCGGTAGGCGTAGAGGTCGACGTCGGCCTCGGTCACGAAGACAGGCCGGCCCAGGTCCTGCCGCATGCCCTCGACGAACTCCAGCACCGGCCTCCTCGAGAGTCCGTCGTGCTTCCGGAAGAGCTCGTCCAGGATCTCGGCCTCGCGCCCGACCACCCGGCCGGTCAGCGCCCAGCGCTCCACCGCCTCGAGGCGCCCCTGGGCGCCGGCGGCACGGTCGTCCACCAGGTCGTCGAGCGTCCGCATCACCAGGTAGAGGAGATACACGTCGCCGCGCAGCTCGGGGGGCAGCAGCCGGGTGGCGACGGCGAAGGTGCGGGCAGCCTGGTTGGTGACGGCCTGGGCATCCGGCAGGTAGCGCGTGACCAGTGTGCCCTGCCTCACCGCTTGCTCCCGAGGTCCCGCGCGACCAGGTCCGAGGTTACCTCCGCGCCCAGCAGGACGCCGGGAATTCCGGCACCGGGATGGGTGCCGGCGCCGACGTAGTACATCCCGCTCAGCTCGCGGTCGCGGTTGGGCGTTCGGAAGTAGGCGGACTGGCGCAGCGTGGGCTCGACCGCGAAGGCGTTGCCGTCGACCGCGCCCAGGCGGTCGCGAAAGTCCAGCGGCGTCCAGCTGGCCTCAAAATCGATCGACTCCCGCAGGCAGCCGAGGCCGAGACCGTTCGGGGACTCGAGGGCCTCCAGCACGCGCTCTCTGAGGAGGGGCCGGGAGGCCTCCCAGTCCACGCCCGCGCTCAGGTTGGGCACCGGCAGCAGGACGGCGAGCGACTCACCGCCCTCCGCCGCCATCGCGGGCTCGGTGCGCGCCGGCGCGTGCAGGTAGAGCGAGAGGCTCTCGGGGAGCTGCCGCCGCCGCGTCACCTGGCCGATGAAGCGGCGGTAGTCATGGCCCACCAGCAAGGTGTGGTGGTGCAACGACGGGAAGGCCCGCTTCGCGCCCAGGTAGAGCAGGAAGCAGCTCATGGTGGTGCTGAGCCGCGGCGAGCGGCGTTCCAGCAGCTCGGCCTGGGTGGCCAGCACGTCGGCGTTGCTGACGACGAGATCGGCCGAGACCTCCTCGCCCTCCTCGGTGCGGACTCCCCGCACCCGATCGCCCGAGGTGAGGATTCGGGTCACGCGGCGGCCGGTCACGATCCGGCCTCCGCCGCTCTGGACCAGGCGGCCCAGCTCGCGCACCAGCGCGTGGACGCCGCCCTCGGCGTACCAGACGCCCTGGTCGATCTGCAGGTAGGCCAGGGCCGCGTATACCGCCGGCACCCGAAAGGGATCGCCGCCGATGAAGAGCGGGTGGAAGCCGAAGGCCTGGCGGACGTGCGGCTCCTTGAAGAAGCGGCCCACGAAGCCGTCCACCGAGCGGACGGCACCCGTCCGGAGCATGGCCGGGAGCAGCCGAAGAAAGGTCGAGAAACGCTGGAAGTCCTGGCGCCCGGCGACCAGGATGGCCTCCTGGTAGATGCGGCGGCTAGCGGCCAGGAAGGCGTCGTAGCGGCCGGCGTCGGCGGCCGAGAACCGACCGATCTGCTCCAGCATCGCCGCGCGGTCGGCCCCGAAGAGAAAGTCCCGGCTCTCGCCCTGCCAGGCGATCCGGTAGAAGGGGTCCAGGCGGTGCATCCGGAGCCGGTCTCGCAGCCGCGCGCCGGCCAGCTCGAAGAGCTCCTCCAGCACCCAGGGCATGGTGATCAGCGAGGGGCCGACGTCGAAGGTGTAGCCGCCGCCTCGGATCTGCGCCGCGCGGCCCCCGATCTCCGGCTCACGCTCGAGCACGACCACGTCCAGGCCCTGGTGGAGCAGCCGGAGGGCGAGCGCCAGGCCTCCCAGGCCGGCTCCGATCACGACGGCGCGCCTGGCCCTCATGCGGGGAAGGCCAGCGGGTCGTGGACCAGCCCGCGGTCCTGCATGAGGACTCGCGTCAGGTAGGCGCCGGCGAGCAGGTTGAGGCCGAGGAATCCCTGCCAGGCGGCTCGCGGCCTCCGGATCGCCAGCACCGCCAGCGCGGCGTAGGGCAGGACGACCAGCGCGGCCCAGAAGGCCAGGCGTGCAGCCGAGGCCGTCAGCAGCCCGGCGGCCAGGTACAGCGCCACAGCCAGCGCCGCCGTGGCCCGCGCGCCCAGCGCGGTGGCGATCGAGCCCATGCCGGCCGCCGAGTCGAACTCGACGTCCTGTATGGCGCCGAGCGCGTGCGAGGCCATGCCCCAGAGGAAGAAGGCGAGCAGGAATCGCCAGGGCAGCGCGGCGGGCGCGGAGCCCGCGAGCAGGCCTCCGCAGACCGCCGGCAGGACGAAGTGGAGGGCGCTGGCGGTCGAGTCCAGACCCGCCCGCTCCTTGAGCCGGAGCGGCGGAGCCGAGTAGGCGAGAGCGGCCAGCACGGTGAGTCCCAGCGCGGTGGCGGCGGCCGGGCCTCCCAGCCAGGCCAGGGCCAGCAGCGGCGGGACATTGGTCGCGACGAGCAGGCCGAGCAGGCGGCGCCGGTCCCCGCCGGCCACCATGCCGCCCTCGACCAGGCCGCCCTTGCGGGGGTTGAGGCGGTCGGAGTCGTAGTCGAAGAGGTCGTTGACCCCGTAGAGGAGGAGGTTGTAGGGCAGGGTGAAGTAGAGGACGGCGATCAGCACGGCGCCGTCGAGGTGGCCGACCAGCAGCGCGGTGGCGAGGCAGGGAAGCGCCGTGTTGGGCCAGCTGAAGGGCCGGCTAACGCGGATCACGGGACCCCCTGGAGAAGGCGCTGACCGCCACCAGGTAGAGGCCGAGGGCGTAGAGCAGGTCCTCGAGGGGCATCCGGCCCAGCCCCAGGCCGGAGCGGGCGGCCGCCGAGTACGAGTACAGGCCGACCGCCGTCATCAGCAGGTCGAAGACCACGCTCAGCAGCGCGAACCCGGCCAGACCCGCCCAGAGCGCCCGCCGGCGCAGCAGCCCGGCCCGGCCGGCGACCAGCAGGCCGAGGCCGAGGACGGCCAGTGCGGCGACCGTGTACTCCCTCACGGCAGCAGCCGGAGCGCCAGCCGGTAGCCCGCCGCGGCGAGCAGCGTCAGGAAGGCCAGCAGCAGCGGCTCCTCCAGCGGCACGCCGGGCGAGACGATCAGAGAGTTGAGGGCCGGATTGCTCCAGAACCAGCCCCGCGCCGCGCCCAGCACGTCGAAGGCGAGGAAGAGGGGAACGGTGAATGCGATGGCGCGCAGAAGGCGTGAATCCGCCACCCCGAGCCGGAAGCGGCGGTCCAGCCCCAGCACCCCCATCCAGCTGGCGACCAGCGCGACCAGGTAGAGGAACCTCACGCGCTAGGCAGTCCTTACCACCATCTGCTCGGTCATCCCGACCAGCTCTTCTCTCAGCGTGGGGGGAACAGGCATGCGCCTGGCCGCGGCCAGCGCTTCGGCGACCAGCTCAGCGATCTTCGACTCGGCGTCCGCCGCCGCGCCCGAGTCCACGACGGCGCGGCGCAGGGCCTCCAGGTCCGTCAGCGCGGCGGCCTCTGGAGCCAGCCGCAGGGTGCGTGCCCAGAGCCAGGTCGGCTTATGGGTCAGCAGGTCCTCGCCGCTGGGTTTGCCGGTCCGGGCCGGGTCGCCGACGGCGCCCAGGAGATCGTCGCGCAGCTGGAAGGCGATTCCGGCCGGTACGGCGTAGGCCGGTACCGCCTCGATCGCCTCGGCGGCCGCTCCGGCCAGGGCCAGGCCGAGCTGGATCGGCCGCTGGACGGTGTATGTGGCCGTCTTGTAGCGGTCGACGCGAAGCGCGTCCTCCTCGGTGGGCCGCTCGCTGTGGGCGAGGAGAACGTCCAGGTACTGGCCCAGGGTGACCTCGGTCCGCAGCGCGTTGTAGATGGCGAAGCCGCCCTCCAGGCGGGCGGGAGGGAAGCCGGACTCCACCATCAGGCGGTCTGCCCAGATCAGCGCGAGGTCGCCCAGGAGGATCGCCGCGCTCTCTCCGAAGCGTGCGGAGTCGTGGCTGGCCTGGGCGGCCAGCGTGACGTGGCTGGCCGGACGCCCGCGTCGCGTCGCCGACTGGTCCATGACGTCGTCCTGGATCAGCGCGAAGGTGTGGAGCAGCTCCAGGGCGGCGGCCGCCCGCAGCACCGGCTCGTCGACCTGGCAGCCGCCCGCCCTGTAGCCCCAGAGCACCAGCCGGGGCCGCAGACGCTTGCCGCCGGAGCCCACCGTGGCCTGCAGTTCGTCCACCAGCGAGCCGAGCCGCGGGTCGATGGCAGTAGCGTCCTGCCGCCGCTCGGCCAGGAATCCGTCCAGCACTCGTTCGATCCCTCTCTCCATCGACTCTCTCAGCTGCAAAGTTTCTTATCGATAATGTCGGGATGGCCAATCGAGGGCAGCTCGTGGAGGACATCCTTGACCAGCTGCCGATGATGACCGGCGACGTAGACGAGTTAACCGGAGCAACCGCCAGCTTCGTGAATTTGAATCGGACTGACTTTCGAGCGCTCCAGGCGCTGAGCTCCTCGCAGGGGATGACAGCCGGTGAGCTGGCCCGCGCGCTCCGGGTGACGACGGGTGCCACCACCCGCGTCATCGACAGCCTGGTGGCCGCCGGCCACGCGCACCGCGAGTGGGATCCGGAGGACCGGAGGCGCATCCTGGTCAGCCTTACGCCAACCGCCCAGCGCGCCCTGGACCGGGCCCTCCAGGCCCTGCGAGAAGACCTCCGGAAGTCGCTGTCGGGGTACTCCGAGTCTGAGCTCGACGCGGTGCTGCGATTCGTGGGCAGCCTTCGCGGTCTGGCCCGCACCCACGCCCGGCGACTCGCCCGACCCGCTTCCTGAGCACGGGCGCATGGCCGGCCCTGATAGAGAGGAGGCATGGTCCTGCGCCTGCTCGCGCTCTGCCAGCTGCTGCTGGCCGTCCGGGTGCTGCCCCGCCTGGTGCGGCGGCCCGACCGCCTGCGGCTGACCGAGGGCGCCCCCGGTGGGAGGGTCGCGGTCGTGCTACCGGTGCTGGACGAGGAAGCGAGGCTGGCCGGCTGCCTCAAGACGCTGCTGGACCAGGACCCGGCCGTGGCGGAGATCCTCGTCGTCGACGGGGGCTCGACGGACAGGACACTGGACGTCGCCCGCCGGCTGGGCTCGGGCCGGCGGCGGTTTCGCTTCCTGGACGCCAGCCCCGTGCCGGCCGGCTGGAACGGCAAGGCCTGGGGCCTGGAGGTCGGCGCCAGCGCTGCTGGAGAGGCCCTTGACCTCTCCTCCGCCCGCCCGCGGGGGAAGGGCCCTGACCTTTGCTCCCCCCGCTCGCGGGGGGAGGTTGGAGGGGGGGCGTCGTCCGACTGGCTCCTGACGGTCGACGCCGATACCCGGCTAGCCCCTGGCGCGGCCGAGACGCTGGTCGCGGCGGCCGAGGGAAAGGGCCTGGACGCGCTCAGCGTGCCGGCGCGCCAGGAGGTTCCGGGCGGGGCGCTGGCGGCGCTCCACCCAGCGCTCCTCACCACGCTCGTCTACCGGCTCGGTGCGCCCGGCCGGACCTTCAGCCGCCCGGACCAGGTGCAGGCCAGCGGGCAGTGCTTCCTGGTCCGGCGAGCGGCGCTGGAGCGGATCGCCGGCTTCTCGCGGGTTCGCAGCTCGCGCTGTGAGGACGTCACCCTGGCTCGCGAACTGGTGGCGGCCGGCTTCCGGGTCGGCTTCTACGAGCTTGACGGCCTGGTCAAAGTCCGCATGTACGAGGACTGGCGCCAGGCCTGGCGGGGCTGGCCCCGCTCGCTTCCCCTCCGCGACCGCTTCTGGGGGTGGTCCGGGCGGCTTGGACTCCTTGAGGTGGCGCTGGTTCAGGCGCTGCCCTTGCCGCTGGTGCTGCTGGCGGCCGCCCGGCGCCGGCGGTTGCCTCTGGCGGTGAACGCGTCCCTGCTCGCCCTGCGGCTGGGCGTGCTCGCGGGCACCCGCCGCGCCTACGCCGGGAGCGCCTGGACCTACTGGTTGTCGCCGCTGCTCGACGTCCCGGCGGCGGCCGCTCTGAATCTGAGCCTGATTCGCCGGCGCCACCTCTGGCGGGGCCGGCTTATGGTCGACGACAGGACATGAAGCTGGTCTGGACGCTGGTCGGGCTGCACCTCGCGGTGCTCTTTTTCGGACTCGCCGGGATGCTGATCGCGCTGCCGCACCCCGAGCTGTGGGCCGCGAACCCGATGCTGGTTCCCTTCTTCACCTACGGGATGAGCTCCGGGGGAGCCTCGCAGATGGTCCTCGGCGCCGCCGCCATGCTCGCCTTCGGATTGCTCAGCGTCGGCTGGCGGAAGACGCTGGTCTTCTTCGCCGCCGCGACGCTGATCTCGCTCGCCTCCGAGCTTGCCGGCACCACCACGGGTCTCCCCTTCGGCGCCTATTCGTACACCACGGGGCTCGGCTACAAGATCCTCGGACACGTGCCCTTCAGCGTCCCGCTGTCCTGGTTCTACATGGGCTTTGCGTCCTTCCTGCTCGCCGGCCGGCTGTCTTCAGGCTGGCGGCGGGTGGCGCTGGCGGCGGCGCTCCTGGCCGCCTGGGACCTGGTCCTGGATCCCGCCATGGCCAACGGTGCCCTGCGCCTCCGGTTCTGGGTCTGGCATCAGCCGGGGGCGTACTACGGGATGCCCCCGCAGAACCTGGCGGGCTGGGTGCTGGTCGGGCTGCTCTTCATGGCCGTGAGCCGGCTGGCCTGGGGCAGCGATCCCATGATCACCCGGCGAGAGGCGTGGGTGCCCTTTGTCATCTACCTGGCCAACGTCGCCTTCGGCGTGGTGCTGGCGCTGAGCGCCGGGCTCTGGGCGCCCGTCCTCGCCGCCTGCCTGGCCGGCGTGGTGCCGGCCGCCTGGGCGCTTCGCGCCGGGCGCCGCCGGTCGTCTCCTCCTCCCAGGCTGCGGGAGGCGCCGTCAGCGGGATAGCCACGGCCGCACTGCGGAGTGGGGCGCGAGCCATCGCGGCCGGGCGGCTGGAGGTCTGCGCCGGGGGCCTGGAGCACTTCCCGGCCCGGGGGCCCGTCCTGGTGGCGGCGCGCCACTATCACCACCTCTACGACGGCTGCGTGCTGCTGGCCGCCGCACCCCGTCCGGTGCGTTTGATGGTGGCCCTGGACTGGGTCCGCGGACCGTGGAGCAGGCGCGGCTGGGAGGCTCTCTGCGCCTGGGCGGAGTGGCCGGTCGTGCTGAGGTCCGAGCGTCTCTCGGCTTCCGCGGGCGCCTTCCGGCCGGAGGAGGGAAGGCGCTACCTGCGACGGGCCTTCGAGCAGGCAGTGGAAGTCCTGGCTGAGGGGCACGCGCTGGCGATCTTCCCGGAGGCCTATCCCAACGTGGACCCCAGACCCACGCCCAAGTGCGGCGACGAGATGCTGCCCTTCCGGCGTGGCTTCGCCTCCCTGGCGCTGCTGGCCGGCAGGCGGCTGGGTGTGCCCGTGCCGGTGCTTCCCGCCGGGCTGGCCTACCAGGGCCGCAGTGTCAGGCTTACCTTCGGGCCGCCGCTGCCGGGCGAGGCGTCCGGGACCGAGGCGGCGCTGGTGGCCGGCGTGGAGGCCGAAGTGCGCCGCCTGAGCGGTCTTGGCTGAGCCTCCTCACGCTAGCCGGCGACGGCGTCCCTGGCCGCTGCCCTCAGGCGGAGCCTGTCCTCGACGGCCAGCGCTTCGCAGAGGGCCAGCTGGGCGGCCAGCTCCGGTCGCCGCTTCCGGAACCGGATCACGTCGGCCGCGGCACGTACGGTCCACTCAGGATGGGGCCGGTCCTGGAGGCGGATCGGCTGACCGGCCTCGACCTGGCCCTCGCGGAGCACCCGCAGGTACCAGCCGTGGCGACCGCTGGCCTCCACCTGCTGGAGCAGGTCGGCGCGGCGCCAGCGCCAGGAGATCTTCTTGCAGGGGCCCCGGGGCTTCGAGACCTGGATGACCGCCTGGCCAACCTCGTAGACATCGCCGATGCAGACGGTTCCCTCGTCCTGGCCGGCGATCGTGAAGTTCTCGCCGAAACCGCCATGCGGCAGGTCGGGCAGGTCCAGCTCCTGGCGCCAGATCGGGTAGTGATCGGCCGAATAGCAGAGCGCTGCCCGGTCGGGGCCGCCGTGCCCGTTCGTGTCCGCCACCCCGTCGCCCTCGACGTTGAGCGAGCCCAGCGCCACCGGCCCCTCCACGGGTTCCTTCCAGAAGGCGGTTTCCCACTCCTTGTCCCAGGGCTGGCCGTCGCCGGTCGGCGGGATCGTGCGGGGGAGGCCCACCTGGATGGAGACGAGCTGCATCATGTGCCCATGATGGCATCGCTAAGGGCCGGTCATGCCGTCGGTGTAGGGCTCAAGCTCGCGCCGATGCACTGCACCATCGAGGAGCAGAGGGGAGTCTGGCGGGTAGCCGAGGAGGCGGGGTTCGACCACCTCTGGGTGTTCGACCACTTCAACCCGATCGCCGGTGAGGTCAGCGGGGTGGAGTGGGAGGGCTGGATGCTGCTGGCCGCGATGGCGGAGGCGACCGAGCGGGTCCGGATCGGGGTCATGGTCACCGGCAACACCTACCGGCACCCGGCTGTGCTGGCCAAGATGGCCGTCACCGTGGACCACCTCTCGGGCGGCCGGCTGGAGTTCGGTATCGGCGCCGGCTGGGCCGAGATCGAGCACCGGATGCTCGGCCTGGAGTTTCCCCCGACGGCCGAGAGGATCCGGCGGCTGGACGAGGCCTGCCAGGTCATCAAGAAGCTCTGGACCGAGGAGGTGGCGGAGCACGAAGGGTCTAGCTATCGATTGCAGAGCGCCGTCCAGAACCCCAAGCCGCTTCAGAAGCCGCATCCGCCGATCTGGATAGGAGGCGCCGGCGAGCAGCGGACACTGCGGGTGGTGGCCGAGCACGCCGACGTCTGGAACCTTGCCGGCGCAGACGTGGCCGACGGAGTGCGCAAGTCGAAGATCCTCGACGGGCACTGCGAGCAGGTCGGCCGCGATCCTCGCGCGATCCGGCGCTCGGTCCAGCTGCGCGTCGACATCGCGCAGCTCGACAGGAGCATCGCGCAGGGGGAGGCGTTCGTCGAAGCCGGCTTCAGCGACCTGGTGCTGGCCGTGGTGCCACCCAACCCGGTGGCGAACGCGGAGGCGGTGGCGCGGCAGGTGCTCCCCCGGCTGCGTGGCTGAGCGCCCACCGTTCCGGCTCGACGCCCGGGTCGCCCTGGTCACCGGGGCGGGCTCGGCAAACGGCATCGGCCGGGCCGTCGGTGCCGCCTTCCAGGCCGCGGGAGCCCGCGTCGCGCTCCTGGACCTGCACGCCGAGGGAACCGCCCGCAACGCGGCCCAGCTGGGCGAAGGGGCGATCGGAGTGGCGGCCGACGTGACCGACCCGGCGTCGGTGGGGCGTGCCGTGGACGAAGTTCGCCGCCGTCTGGGGCCGGTCGAGATCCTGGTCAACTCGGCCGGCCTGACTCGGAGCCGGCCGCTGTGGGAGGTCCCCCTGGATGAGTTCGACCAGGTCATGGCGGTCAACGTGCGCGGCGGCTTCATCTGTCTGCAGGCCGTGGTGGGGGACATGAAGGAGCGGGGCTGGGGGCGCGTCATCTGGCTTAGCAGCGTGGCCGGGAAGCAGGGCGGCGGGATCTTTGGGTCCACTCACTACGCGGCCAGCAAGGCGGCCGTGATCGGCCTGTGCCAGGGGGCGGCTCGCGAGCTCGGGCTCTTCGGCATCACCAGCAACGCCATCGCGCCGGGACTGACACTGACCGGGATGGTGGCCACGGCGAGCAGCCCGGAGCGGGAGGCGGAGATACTCGTACAGGTGCGCGCCAGCGTGCCGATGAGGCGGGCGGCTGAGCCCGAGGACGTGGCGGCCGCAGCCCTCTTTCTGGCCTCGGAGGAGGCCGGATACGTCACCGGCGAGATCCTCGACGTGAACGGCGGCGCCTATTTCGACTGAGCCTCCGCGGGCCCGGCGGCGGGCGCTCGAGTGTCCGGAAGCTGACGAAATGACCGACATTCGCCGGATTCTTGATAGTCGGGTTGACACTTTATTGGCCCTGAGGTCAGAATGGATCTGGGGTACGAGTTGGGAGGTGGACACCTAGCCAGGTTTTTGCGCTGCGCCCAGTTGTTCGCTGGCGCAATTTTTCTGGCCGTGCTGGCGGTACTGGCCTCGGCGACCACGCAGGAAGGCTCTGCGCTGGCCGTGGGCGGCACACCCTCATCGGGGTCTGGTCTGAAGCCGCCTGTCGCCTCAGCCCCGTCGCCCCAGATTCCGGCAGTTTCGACCGTGGCGCCGCCCGCCAAACCCGCGGCTGCGGCGGCCCCCTCGGCCAGCAAGGCGACGGCCCCCGCCGCTCCTGCTGCGCCCGCCGCTCGGGCCTCGACCGCGACTCCAGTCGTCCAGGCGGCTGCGGCGGTACCTGCCACCGCAGCGCCCGCTGTGAAAGCAGCCAGCTCCAGTTCGACGCCGGCCGCCAGCGCCGCAGCTTCCAGCGCGGCACCCGTCGCGAAGCCTGCGACCTCCGGCCCAGCGCCGTCGAGCGCTCCGGCTCCCGTCGCCAACGCGGTTAGCTCCAGCCCGGCGCCCGTCACCCAGCCGGTGGCAGCCGCTTCGACACCGGCCGCCACGACTGCCGCGGCACCAGTCGCCAACCCGACGACGACCAGCGCGGCCGCGACCGCCAGCTCCACGCCCTCGACGACCGCGTCAGCGGCCAGCCCACCAGCGGCGCCCGCGGCCAGCGCCCAGACTGCGGTGCCGGTCCTCAACGCCGCCGCCGCCAGCGCCACGCCACAGGTTGGTGTTCCGGCTGCGAGCGCCACCCCGGCCAACACCCCAACCACTCCAACGCCGGCGCCGGCGCCGGCTCAACCGGCCAGCAGCAGCCCGGCGCCGGCCAGCCAAGCCCCGGCACCGCCGACGCCTTCGACG
>JALYYF010000038.1 GCA_030946725.1 Candidatus Dormiibacterota bacterium | reverse complement strand
TCCGGGTGCTCGCGCAGCAGCGTGACGACCTGTTCCTCGTTCTCTTCGAGCTCGAAGGTGCAGGTGCTGTAGACCAGCGTGCCGCCTGGCCGCACCAGCTCCGTGGCCAGCCCCAGCAGGCGGTGCTGGCGCCGTGCCGAGCCCGCCACCACGGCCGGGCTCCACTGGGCGGCCGCCGCCGGGTCGCGGCGGAACAGAGCCTCCCCGCTGCAGGGCGCGTCCAGCAGCGCGGCGTCGAAGAAGGCGGGCGCCAACCCGGCCAGGCGGTCGAGCTCGACGCTGGCGGTGACCACGCCGCCGGCACCCCACCGGTCGAGGTTCTCGTGGAGTGGGCGAAGACGGCGGCCCACGACCTCGTTGGCGACGACGAGGCCGCCGGGACCCAGCCGAGAG
This sequence comes from Candidatus Dormiibacterota bacterium, assembly GCA_030946725.1. Lineage (GTDB taxonomy): Bacteria > Chloroflexota > Dormibacteria > Dormibacterales > Dormibacteraceae > Nephthysia. The sequence continues at coordinate 6,262 of JALYYF010000038.1, read as the reverse complement.
AGCAGGTGCGTCGTCTTGCCGCCCGGCGCCGCGGCCAGGTCGACCACCCTCCAGCCAGAGTCGGGGTCCAGGGCCTCGACCGCACTCATGGCGGACGGGTCCTGGAGGTAGAAGAGCCCCGCCAGATGCGCGGGGTGGGCGCCGAGCGGTCGACCGCCTTCGACCAGGAAGCCGGTGGGACACCACGGGACGGGCCGCAGCTCCAGGCTGAGAAGCGCGGCCAGTTCTTCTGCGCCGACCTTGGCGGGGTTGACCCGCAGCCCGCGTTCCCGCGGCCGCGCCAGCGCGCCGAGAAAGGCGTCGAACTCCTCGCCCAGCAGCGGCCGCATGCGTTCGAGAAAGGCCGGCGGCAGCCAGCCGGGAGGCGTTTGCCTCACCGATCGGTCCCCCCAAACGCGCGTCGCGACACCCGACAGAGGGCCGCCTCCGGGATGACGGCTCTCTGATGGCGACGCCATCGCCAGGCGACGCGGCCGCGATCGAGTGCCCAACTAGCGTTGGCCAGGCCGGCTACGAAGCCGCGTCTTAGCAGACAAGCCCCAGTACCAGCACAAACGGAGAAAAACAAGTGAACGGGGATTTGAGCTCTACCGAGGTTCGTGGCCAGGAATGGGGATCCCAGACCCGCGCTGGGTGGAACCCAGACGCTTCTGAGCTGCAGTCGCTGCTCGAGGACCTGCGCGTCCATGTCTGGCAGTGTGAGGCCGAGTGGCGGCTGGACGACCGCATCGACATGGCGGTGAGGGCGGCGGACCGGCGATGAGGTCTCCCGGCTGGGCGCTCACCGGGGTGACAGCCGGCTCGGAGGCGACCGCCCCCGGGTCCATCCACCTGTCCGAGGTCACTGCCGGTTACGGCGGACCCGCGGTGTTCAAACGCCTGGACCTCGACGTCGACCCCGGGGAGTTCGTCTACGTCGTGGGTCCCTCGGGCTCCGGCAAGTCGACGCTGCTGAGGCTGATGCACGGCACGGTCAAGCCGCGGAGCGGGTCGGTGTTCGTGGACGGTCTCGCGGTCAACAGCCTCCGCCGGGGCCCGCTGCTGAAGGTGCGCCGCCAGGTCGGCCACGTCTTCCAGACCTACGAGCTGATGCCTTATCTGAGCGCGCTGGAGAATGTCCTGCTTCCGCTCCAGCTGGGCCATCCGACGCTGCGAAACGCCAGCGCCTACGCGATCGACGCGCTCGAGCTGGTGGGGCTCGGAGACAAGCTGAAGCAGCGCCCGGGCACGCTCTCGATGGGAGAGCAGCAGCGTGTGGCCGTGGCTCGTGCCATAGCGGCCCAGCCCAGGATCCTGCTCGCCGACGAGCCCACGGGGAATCTCGACAGCGCCAGCAGCGCCGAGATCGTGGAGCTCTTCCGGCAGCTCAACGGGATGGGCAGCACGGTGGTGATGGCCACGCACGACGAGGTCATGCTGTCCCGCTACCCGGCCCGAGCGGTCCGGCTGCGGCCGCGGCCGCACCTGGAGGTGGCGAGCTGAACGCCCAGCCCCTCATGGGCTGGCTGCCGCGCTACCTGGCGAACCTGGCTGCCTACTGCTTCCGCTGGTGGCGGGGCAGGGTCGGAGCCTGGTTGGTGACGGCCATCGCGATAGGCGCCGTGCTCTCGCTGGCCGCCACCGCAGAGCTCTTCCTGGCTCTGTCGGTGCGCACGCTGAGCCAGCAGACGCGCTCCGCCTCCGAGTTCCAGGTCTTCCTCGCCGACGACGCCAGGCAGCAGGACGTCGACGCGCTGACGGCGAAGATCGCCGCTCTGCCGGCGGTCCGCAAGGTCGGCTACCGGAGCAAGGAGGACGCGATGAGCCTGGCCCGGCGCGACTCCACGATGGCCAACATCGCCCAGTACACCTGGGGCAACCCCTTCCCGGCGAGCCTGGTGGTACAGCTCCAGGACCCGTCGGCCGCCGCGCAGGTGGCCGCGGTGGCCGGCACCAACCCGGCCGTGGACAAGGACGTGTCCTTCTCCTACACGCCGAGCCAGGGGGTCGAGCTGAGCCAGTTCCTGAGCACGGTCAGGGCGCTCGTCCTCGGCATCGCCGTGGGCGCCCTGACGATCGCGGCGCTGGTCGCATTCGTGCTGCTGCGCAGCGAGATCGCCGCTCGCCAGACCGAGCTGAGCATCCTCTCCCTGCTGGGCACGCCGCGCAAGGTCATCCGCCTGCCCGTCGTGGCTGAAGGCGTCTCGCTGGCGCTGGTCGGCAGCCTGGTGGCGATCGTGACTCTGGTCTTCGTCGGGGCCCACGTGCTGCCGGCGGTCAGCGACACGCTGCCCTTCGTGCGGGTGGGTACCTCTGCCCCCATCCTGCAGACGGTCAGCGCGGTCACCCTCCTGAGCAGCGTGCTCACGCTGGGTGCCTGCAGCTGGTTCGTCAGGCTGCCTCGATGAGGTACCGGCTTCTGGCGCTGGGACTTGGCGTCCCGTGCCTGCTCACGCTGGCAGTGATGAGCGCGGCCGTGCCGGCCTCTGCCCAGGACTCGGCGCAGCAGCTCTCGCGGCTCAACGACCAGCTGGCGCAGGACCGCGGCAAGCTCGACGCCCTCAACGACCAGGTGCAGAAGGCGCAGGCGGACCTCGATCGGCTCAACCGACTTCTGCTCGAGGACCAGCAGAGCGAGTCGCAGCTGCAGCAGCAGATGGTGGACCTCGCCAGGGCCGCGTACCGGCGCCCCTCGGCCAGCGTCACCGCCATCCTCGACGCCGGCCACCCCGAACTGGCCAACTCGACCGCGGCCCAGGCCAGGCTGATCGCGACCCGGCAGCAGCAGCTGCTGGCCGAGGCCAAGCGTCTGCACGTGCAGGACCAGCAGGCCCACGACCAGCAGGCGGCGCGGGTCGCGGAGATAACGTCGGCCCGCGACCAGGCCGCCCAGGTGGCGGTCCGAACCCTGGAGCTGCGCAACGCCGTGGGGGACTCCATCTTCCGAGCCCAGGCCCAGACCCTCGCGCAGCAGGCTCAGGCCACCCAGGCCGCGGCCGTGCAGCCGGTCTTCACGTCCGGGGCGCCTGACGGCAACATCGCGAACCACTTCCCGGCCGGCTACTGCACCTGGTACGTCGCCAGCCGCCGGAGCATCCCCTGGTACGGCAACGCCATCGACTGGTGGGATAACGCCCGGCCCTACGGCTACGCGGAGGGATCGCAGCCGCTGGTCGGGGCCATCATGGTCACCAGGGAGAGCGTCGCCTACGGGCACGTGGCCTACGTCGAGTCCGTCAATCGCGACGGCTCCTGGACCGTCTCCGAGATGAACTTCACCGGTTGGAACGTCAAGAGCGGCCGCACGCTCCATCCGGGCCAGGTCCCCGTGGTGGGGTTCATCTACGGGAAGCCTTGAGCGTCATGGATCCCGAGCAGCACGGAGCGCGAAGCGTCCAGGATCAGGTCGGGACCCCGGTTCTTCCGGAGGCTCACCTCGCCGCCCCGATCGGCGCCGGCGACTCAGCCGAGCTCTGCGGGAAGCGGTGGCCGCGCGAAGGGCGCGGTGTGCACGAGCTCTTCGGAGAGAGGTCCTCGCTGGCCGGGCGTCGTGCTCGGGGATCTGTCGATCACCAGCAGCTCCTCGTCCCTGGCGGCGTAGCGGAAATGATCGTTCAGCGCCGCCTGCAGCAGGCGCGGCTCGGGCAGCTCCGCGAAGGTCTCCCAGGCCCGCGCCACGCCGTCCACGTCCTGCCAGAGGACGTAGACGAGCGGCGAGCCGCCACCCGCCAGCTGGGAATCGACGACCAGGATGCCTGCGGCTTCAAGGGGGTCGAGGAGGCGCGAGTTCCACGCGCAGACGGCCCAATCGCTCGCCTCCCGCGGAGAGTAAGCGGCCCTGAGCCGCTTCAGCTCCTCGCCGGCTCGGGAGGCCGGTTGGTGGAGCAGGGCCACCAGCCTCAGCTCGTCCGTAGCCAGCTCGACCAGGAATCGGCCGCCGCAGCATCGGGCCTGGGCGCCGGCCTCCAGGATCCTGAGCGTGCGCAGCGGGCCGCCGGCCTGATCCAGGAACTCGAGCGTGCCGGCCGTGTCCCCGGACGTGAGGCCCGGCTCGGCCCCCCCGGCGACCGGGAGAGCGACAGCCGTCGCCCTCTCAGTGGCCGGGAACGGCGCCCAGACCAGGATGCCTCCGGTTTCGCGAGGCTCGCCTTCGGCGGGTCCGTTGACCAGGAGCCGCCTTCCGGCTTCATGTCCGGCCTCGAGAGCCAGGTCACAGGAAGCGGCGGGGAGGCCCGGCGCCACCGTCTCGGCGGCCGGCGGCACGGCCATCTGAGACGCGACCGGGACGCGTGGGGGACGTTGCAAGGCCTTGGGGATTCTACGGTCGCCGTCACCGCCGAGGCATGCTCCGAACTGGCCGTTTGCCGCCGGGAACCGGGGGCTCTACGGTGAAGACCGCATTGGGTGCGGGTCAAATGACCGCGGCCGGCCGGGGCCAAGCCGGGGCGTTGCCGCTCACGCTTGCCGAGATCAAGAACCGGTACGCGACCCTCGAGCACGCCCCCACGCTGTTCACCCTGCCGGCGTCCTCGCTGCGCGCTCTGGCCAGGCGTTCCCGCGTCCAGCACCTGCCGGCCGGCTCGACCCTCTTCCAGCAGGGCGATTCCGGTGAAGCCATGTACGTGGTGGCCTCCGGCCGCTGCGAGCTGTTGGTGGTGAGGCCAGGCGGTTCCGCCGTGACGGTGGCGATGGCCGGGCCCGGAGACGGCCTGGGCGAGGAGGGCGCCCTTCTGGCCGAGCCGCGCGCCGCCACGGCCAGGGCGGTCGTCGACAGCGAGCTGATAGTGCTCGACCGCGAGGCGCTGGCCGCGGTCCTCGTGTCCGACTCCGAAGAGGCGCAGGAGCTGCTCCGGCTGGCCCAGCAGCGCCGCACGTCGACCTGGCTGCTCGCCGGCTGGAGCGACCGTATGGGCGGTGCCGAACAGACGCGCAGCGTCGCCGTCTACGCGCCCAAGGGTGGCAGCGGCGGTACGACCGTCACGCTCAACCTGGCCGCCCAGTTGGGGCGCGTCCATCCGGGCGAGGTCGTGGTGGTCGACCTCTCGCTGCCGTTCAACGACCTCGCCCTGATCGCGAACCTGGTGCCCACCGGCGCGCTGGCGCTCCTCGGCGAGACCAGTCAGGCGGACTTCGAGGAATCGCTCCTGAGCGCCGCGCTGCCGCACCCGGCCGGCTTCCTGGTCGTCCCCGGCGTCCTGCACCCCGAGCAGGCCGAGCTGGTCAACGCCGAGCTGGTCGAGCGAGCGGTCGAGGTGCTGCGCCGGTCCTTCCGGTTCGTGCTCTTCGACCTCGCCCCCCAGCTCAGCAGCCCGACCCTGGCGGTCCTCGAAGGCGTCGACAACGTGCTCCTCCTCGCCAGCGCGGAACTGTCGTCGCTGAAGGACTTGAAGGAGGCCATTCGCGTACTCGAAGAGGTCCTCAGGGTCCCTCGCTCGCGGGTGATGGTGGCGCTCAACCAGCGCACCTCGCGCGGAGTCGTCAGCGGAGCGAGCGCCGAAGCGGCGCTCGGCCGGCCGCTGGTCTGCGAGCTCCAGTACGAGGGCCCCAAGCTCGACGAGGCTGCCGTGAGGGGCGAGATCCTGAGCCTTTCCGAGCCACGCGGCTCGATGGCCCGGGCCACCACCCAGATCGCATCCGCGCTCGACCCGCAGGGCCCGCCTCCGGGCCGGCCGCCGGCGGCGGAAGGGGGCATCCGTGGCGTCGGTTGATGTCTATCGCCCAGGCGAGCACGCGCCCGGCTGGCCGCTCCTCCAGCGCCTGCGTGCCCTGCTGCTCACCAATGCGCTGCCGGCCGTCTTCTTCGGGTTCTTCTGCGGCGTCAAGGCGATCTTCGTGCTGGGGGCCCTCAACGACCTGGGCCGCCTGGCTCGGGGCAACCAGTCGCTCTTCCCGGTCCTGAAGCTGAGCGACCAGCTGCTCGGGCTCCTGTACTTCGGGCTGATCGCTTTCCTCTGCGCCACGCGACTGCCCAGGCGAGGCGGCAGGCGCGGCCTGGGAACGGTCGCCGCCTCGCTGTTCGCGGCCTTCGCGATCATGCTGGTCGGCGTCCTGCCCGACCGCGGTTCCCGGCCGCAGGCGGAGGTCCTTGGCGACCTCCTGCTCGGCGCCGGGATGGCGTACTCGATCTGGGCGCTGCTGTACCTGCGCCGGTCCTTCTCGATCCTGCCGGAGGCAAGACGCCTGGTCACCCATGGTCCTTACGCCCTGAGCCGGCACCCGCTCTATCTCGGCGAGGCGGTTGCCGCCCTCGGGCTGCTGGCCACCTCCGCCGGACTCACCGCCG
>JALYYF010000001.1 GCA_030946725.1 Candidatus Dormiibacterota bacterium | reverse complement strand
TGGCGACGCTGGCGGCGCTGCCGAACCAGCGCGCCGCGCTGCAGGTCTTCCCTTTCGTGATCCTCCCTCAGTACTTCCTGGCCGGTGTGGTGGCGCCGCTGCGGGGGCTGCCGGGCTACCTCGACCTGGTCTCCTGGGCCATGCCGCTGCGATACCCGGTCGACCTGACACGCGCGGCGTTCTACTCGGGCAGGCCGGCCTACGGCCAGGTCGTGACCGAGTCTCCGCTTCTGGACGCCGCCGTCATGGCGGTCCTCTTCGTGGTCCTCATGATTCTCGGGGCGCTGCTGCTCGAGCACCGGGAGAGGAGCCGCTGAAATCGGGCGCGCGGGTGGCCGCACTCGGCGGCTCGGCCCTCACCGCCCTGGGGCTCGCCGGGCTGTCGGGTCTCCGCCTGGCGCGGTCCGAGCGTCGCCTGACCGGTCGCTGGCGGCAGCTGCCGGTCGAGCCGCGGGGTTCGACGCTGCTCGGCGTCAGCTTTCGCCCGGTGCAGGCGGAGGCCTTTGGATTGGATCCGAGGGCGGCGCTCCAGGCGCTTCTGGCGCTTCCCTTCCAAACCATCCGCCTCGCCGCTTACTGGAATCGCCTGGAACCCGAACCCGACAGCTTTGACGGCGGCGAGCTCGACTGGCAGGTCGAGGCGGCGGAACAGGCCGGCAAGCGGATCGTTCTCTGCGTGGGAGCGGTCAAGGCCTTCGGGTACCCGGAGTTCTTCGTCCCCGCCCATCGGCTTTCCGGGCCTCTGCCGGAGGGCTCTCTGATCGACCGGGAGAGTCATCCTTCGCTGCTCGCGGCCTCGATCGATTTCGTGAAGCGAATCGTGGAACGCTACCGGGGGCGCGACTCCGTCGCCGCGTGGCAGGTCGAGCACGAAGCCGTCGACCCTCTCGGCATGGAGCACTCCTGGCGCCTGTCCTTCGACTTCGTGGCTGAGGAAGTGGCGGCGGTCAGGCGGGCCGACCCGATGCGACCGGTCGTCATGAACGGCTTCCTGCCCACCTCCTTGCCCGTACACCTCCAGCAGTGGTGGCGCACCCGGGACCAGGGCGATTCGCTCGCCGTGGCCAGGCGCCTGGCGGACGTAGTCGGCATCGACTACTACCCCCGCCACGCCATGGCCGGGGGCCGGGGATGGGCGCTCTACCTGAGCGGAAGCCTGCGCCGCTGGCCTCCCGCCGCCATCCGGGCCGGCAGCCGGCGGGGACCCCTGATGATCACCGAGGGGCAGGCAGAGCCGTGGGAAGCTGTGACCGTCCCACCGAGCCCGGGACTCCGAGGCATGTACAGCTGCCTGCCGGAGGACCTGATCCGAAACTACAACCACTGCCTGAGCTGGGGCCGGCGGGCAGGTGCGCGCCTGGACGCCTATCTCTTCTGGGGAGCCGAGTACTGGCTTCTCAGAAAGGACCAGGGCGACATGAGCTACATGGACGCCTTCGCGCGCGTTCTCAACTCCGCCTGACTGTCCTCCACCCGCCCGCGGGGGAAGGCTGGGAGGGCGGCTCGCTCGGATTCGGATCCTCAGCCCTCGACGCCGCCAACGTACCGGTGCGCCTCGCGCGCCAGAGAGAGGAAGTCGGCGTCCGCGCCCGGCTGGATGGCGAGCCACTCCCTCATCGGCCTGTCGCGGCCGGCGTCGAAGTACTGTCCGGCGCCCGCCGCCACCAGCTCCTGGACCCGCTGCCTCGGCAGCTTGACGACGAACTCGCCTCTGGAGGACACCAGGGCGAAGAGCTTGCCCTTCACCTTGAGGCCGCTCGAGCCGAAGCCCCTTCCACCGCTCGTCACCTCGCGATTGGAGGAGAAGGCCGCGGCCACCGCGGCGAGGACCTGCTGGTAGTCGTCCCCGCGCTCGCTCATCTGGAACTCACCTCGCTCTGCGTCCGACGGGCCGTTCCACGGATTCTGCCATCTCGCACCGCGGGGGCCCGGCACGGCATCATGGCCCCATGCGATTGCCCGTCGTGCCGCCGGTGGCGCCGATGCTGGCCAGGTCGGTGCCCGACATCCCGCCGGGGATGCACTACGAAGCCAAGTGGGACGGCTTCAGGTCCATCGCGTTCCGCGACGGCGACGAGGTGGAGCTCGGAAGCAGGAACGAGCGGCCGATGACCCGCTACTTCCCGGAGGTGGTCGCCGCCGTCAGGGAAAACCTGCCGGATCGCTGCGTCGTCGACGGGGAGATCGTCATCGTGCGAGACGGCCGTCTCGACTTCGAGGCCCTTCTCAATCGCATCCACCCGGCGGAGTCTCGCGTGCGTCTTCTCGCCCGCGAGACCCCGGCCTCGTTCATCGCCTTCGACATCCTGGCCCTCGGAGACCAGGCGCTCCTCGAGGAGCCGTTCCGGCGCAGGCGCGAGGTGCTGGAAGAGGCGCTCGGGACCGCTCGCGCGCCCGTCCACGTGACACCGGCCACAGACTCCCTCGACGTGGCACGGGACTGGTTCCAGCAGTTCGAAGGCGCGGGGCTGGACGGCGTCGTCGCCAAGCCGTTCGATCTCCCCTATCGACCGGGTCAGCGCCTGATGTTCAAGATCAAGCACGAGCGCACGGCCGACTGTGTGGTCGCCGGTTACCGCTGGCACAAGAGCGGCCGCGTGGTCGGCTCGCTGCTGCTCGGGCTCCACAATTCGGCCGGCGACCTCCAGCACGTCGGCGTCGCCGCATCCTTTCCGATGGCGCGCCGCGCACAGCTCGTCGAGGAACTGGCGCCGTATGCGATGGACAGCTTCGAAGGTCACCCCTGGGCGGAATGGGCCATGGCCGAGGCGCACGAGGCCGGCCGGCTGCCGGGAGCGCTGAGCCGCTGGAACGCCAAGAAGGACCTTTCCTGGGTCCCGCTCCGCCCGGAGCTCGTCTGCGAGGTCGCCTACGACCACATGGAGGGCACCCGCTTTCGCCACACCGCCCAGTTCCGCCGCTGGCGCCCGGACCGCGACCCCACGAGCTGCACGTTCTCCCAGCTCGAAGAGTCCGTCCACTTCGACCTCTCCCGCGTCCTATCCAGCTCCTGAAGGACGCCTTGATAGATCCCTCCCCCTTGCGGGGAGGGTTGGGAGGGGGTCCCCCCGGAAGGGTCCGCTTAGCGCGCGTGCCCCCGAACCCGTTTCTGGACGCGGCTCTCCCATGGCCTCAGCTCGAGCCGGCCCGCTGCGGCGGGTGGGACGTCGTTGTAGTTCGAGAGGACCAGTTCCGCGCTCGACCATTCCTGTGACTCCGGCAGCTCGGCGCTGACCGTGTCGCTGCTGAAGTTGCCGACCACCAGCACCTCGACGTCGTCGAGGCGGCGCAGGAAGGCATAGATGTTCTCGTCGTTCGGCAGCAGCATCTGGAAGCTTCCGTGCGCAACGACCGGCAGCTCATGGCGGAGAGCGATGAGCTTCTTGTAGTGGCTGAGAACCGAGTCCGGGTCGTCCTTCTGAGCCGCCGCATTGATCTCGCGGTTGTTCGGATTGACCGGCATCCAGGGCGTCCCCGTGCTGAACCCCGCGTGCTCGCCGCCGTCCCAGTGCATCGGCGTCCTGGCGTTGTCCCGGCTCCTGTGCCTGAGAGCGGCGAGCACCTGCTCTTGGTCCATGCCGAGCTCGACGGTCTCACGGTAGTGGTTGACCGACTCGATGTCGCGGAAGTCCTCGATCGAGGCGAAGGGGACGTTGGTCATGCCGAGCTCCTCGCCCTGATACACGTACGGCGTACCACGGTGCAGGTGCAGGATCGTTCCCAGCAGCTTGGCCGAGAGCACCCGGTATGCCGGGCCATCCGACCCGAAGCGCGAAACGGCGCGCGGCTGGTCGTGATTGTTCCAGTACAGGCTGTTCCATCCCCTCTCCGCCAGACCTGCCTGCCAGCGCCCGAACGACGCCTTGAGGTCCAGCAGCCGGAGCGGCTGGACGTCCCACTTGCCGCCCGGCCCCTGGTCCAGCTGCACGTGCTCGAACTGGAACACCATGTCCATCTCGCCCCGGGCCGGGTCGGTGAACATCAGCGCGTCGTCCACCGTCACGCCAGGCGTCTCGCCCACCGTCAGGAGAGGGGCGCCGTGCCCCGAGATCACCTCCCTGTTCAGCTCCTGCAGGAACTCGTGGATTCGCGGACCGCAGATGAATTCGCGTGAACCGTCACCGTAGGGTCCCCAGGGGAGCGTCGGCCCGTCCTGCAGAGGCAGCCGCTTGGAGATCATGTTGATCACGTCCATGCGGAAGCCGTCGACACCCCTGGCGAGCCACCAGCGCAGCATCGCGTAGATCGCCTCCCGGACCGCCGGATTCTCCCAGTTGAGATCCGGCTGCTTGCGCGAGAAGAGATGCAGGTAGTACTC
>JALYYF010000547.1 GCA_030946725.1 Candidatus Dormiibacterota bacterium | reverse complement strand
GCGCGTGGAGTCCGGGCGACGTGATCCCGTCGTCGTTGGTGACCAGGATCCGGGTGGGGCGGCTCAGCTCAGACCCGCAGCACGACCTTGCCGAACTGATCGCCTCGGTCCAGGTGCTCGAGGGCGCCGACGGCGTCGTCGAGGGCGAACACGGAGTCGACGACGGGCCGCATCCCGGCCTCCATCGCCTCCACAACCTGTTCGAACTCGCCCGTGTTGCCCATCGTCGACCCCAGCAGATCGGCCTGGCCGAAGAACAGGCGCGGCATGTTGATCTCGGCCTTGACGCCGCTGGTGGAACCGCAGAACACGATCCGGCCACCTTTCCTGATGGAGCGGACCGACTCGTCCAGCGTGGCGGGCCCGACGTGCTCGAACACCACGTCCACGCCGCCGCCGCTGGCCTCCCTGACGGGCCTGGAAAAGCCGGCCGAGTCGAAGGTCGCTTCGGCGCCGAGCTCCTGTGCCTTCTCGCGCTTGGCCTCGCTCCGGCTGGTGGCCAGGACGCGGGCGCCCAGGTGCCGTCCGATGATCATCGCCGCCACGGCGACGCCGGCGCCGGCGCCTACCACCAGCATGGTCTCGCCGGGCTGCAGCCGGGCTCGGGTCACGATCATGCGCCAGGCCGTCAGAAAGGTGAGGGGGAAGGCTGCCGCCTCCTCCCAGGACAGTCCCCTGGGCCGGCGGTAGACATTCGCGGCCGGTACCTGGAAGAACTCGCAGGCGGTGCCGTCGGTGTGCTCACCGATGATTCCGAAGCGGGCGCAGAACACCTGCCGGCCGGCCAGGCATTGCTCACAGCGCCAGCAGCAGCTGACCGGGTAGAGGACGACTTCGTCACCGGGTTTCCAGCGTGGGTCTGCGGACTCCGCCACGACGCCGGCTCCGTCCGCGCCGAGAACACGGGGCGGCTCGATTCGCTGCGCCCCGGCGACCAGCCAGAGGTCCAGGTGATTGAGCGAGCAGGTCTTCATCGAGACGGTGACGGCGCCCTCTCCGAGCGGGCTGCGCGGGCGCTCCTCGATCCGGACTCCGGAAGGACCGCTGGGTTCGCGATACACCACACAGCGGCCGGAGCTCAGCACATCCACGGCTAGCTATGGTAGCCGGGCCCCTCGGCCGGGCTCGACTGCGGCGGCGCCACTCCCAGAGAACTTGACGCAGCGGCCTCCGCCGGCGCGCCCCTATCATTTGTTTTCGAATGGAAACGGGGCTGTACATCATCGGGATGCTCTACCTGGCCCTCAGCGTGGTGGCGATTTTCAACCTCTTCATGCTGCCGAGGGCACGCCGCCGGCGCAGCTGACGCCGTCCCGACCGGCCGGGCGCCGGCCGGTGACCCCACGGCGGCTGCCGCCAGGCGTTACTTTTGGCGATCGTGGACTTGCTGCTGGCGGCTCTCCTCGTCCTGGTGCTGCTCCTCTTCTTCGCCTGCGCGGTCTGGATCAGCTTCCTCGTGGTGTTCCGAGGATGGCGCATCTATCGACCGCCGCCCGCCGACGCCAATCCCGGCAACCCCCGGCCCGCTCCCGCCAACCCCGGCAACCCCAAGCCCACCGCCCCCAAGCCGGGCGGAACCAGCCCGGGCGTCTCCAGGCCGGGCCGGTCGGCGCCGCCCCCGCGATCACGCCGGCAGGGCCGCCGATGATCGATCCCGGAGTCCGCCGTTGATCGAAGAGGGCCTGGCCGGCAAGACGATCCTGATCACGGGCTCCACCGGCTTCCTGGGCAAGTCGCTGGTTGAGAAGCTGCTGCGCAGCGTGCCGTCGGTCGCCCGCGTCAACCTGGCCATCCGCTCCAGCGCACGCCGCACGGCGCACGACCGGCTGGAACGTGAGGTCCTCTCCAGCCCCGCCTTCAGGCGGCTCAAGGAGGAGCTTGGCGCGGAGGCCTTCAGGCGGTTGGTCGACCGGAAGCTCGCCGTGCTGGAGCTGGACCTGAGCGTCGCCGGCCTCGGTCTCAGCGAAGCCGGCCGGCAGCAGCTGGCAAGCTGCGAGATCGTCATCCATTCGGCGGCGGCGGTGGAGTTCGACAACCCTGCGGACCTGTCCGCTCAGACCAACCTGCTCGGCGCCTCCAGGCTGGTCCAGGCTCTGAACGACGCCGGCTCCCGCCCTCACCTGGTCCACGTCTCGACCGCGTACGTGGGTGGCATGCTGAGGGGGCTGGTGCGGGAGGAGCTGCCTCTGGACCCAGGCCTGAACTGGCGCCACGAGGCTGAGGTGCTGAGCACGCTGCGGCCGGCGGTCGAAGAGGAGAGCCGGCGGCCGGAGGTCCTTGCCGGGCTGCGGCGGCAGGCTCGGAGCCGGCTCGGACCGGCCGGCACTCCGAGCCAGGCGCGCGCGGTCGAGCGGCTGCGCCAGCGCTGGGTCCGTGACCGGCTGGTCGAGCGCGGCCGCGCCCACGCGCGGGCGATGGGCTTCACGGACATCTACTCCTTCACCAAGGCGATGGCGGAGAGGGCCGTCGTGGAGCTGGCCCGCGACCTGCCGCTGTCCATCGTCAGGCCCAGCATCATCGAGAGTGCGCTCGCTGAGCCTTTCCCGGGGTGGCTGGAGGGCTTCCGGATGGCCGAGCCCCTGATCCTGGCCTTCGGACGTGCCGTGCTCAAGGACTTCTCGGGGCTGCCCGACTCGCTGCTCGACATCATCCCGGCGGACCTGGTCGTCAACGCGGTGCTGGCCGCGGCCGCCGCGCCGCCTCCCGCGGGGGAGCACCGCATCTACCACGCGGCCTCGGGCAGCAGAAACCCCCTCCGCCTCCGGCAGACGGTCGGCGAGGCGGCGGAGTACTTCGAGGCACACCCGCTCCGGGATCGCTGGGGCCAGGCGATCGGCACGCCCAACTGGACCTTTCCCAGCGGCGACGAGCTCACGGCCCGCGGCCGGCTCGCGCTGCGCACGGTGGAGATCGCCCAGCAGCTGGTCGAGCGGCTGCCGCTCGGGAGCCGGACCACCCGCTGGTCGGATGACCTCAACGAGGAGAAGGGCCGGCTCGAGCGGGCGCTCAACCTGGCCGAGCTTTACGGGGTGTACATGGAGGTCGACTGCATCTTCGACTCCCGCAGCCTGATGTCGCTCTGGGAACGGGTGCCACCCGAAGAGCGCGAACGATTCCCGTTCGACGCGGCCGTCTACGACTGGCACGACTACTTCCAGCGGGTCCACCTCCCGACCGTGGTCCGCATGTCGCGGGCGGACAGCGG
>JALYYF010000492.1 GCA_030946725.1 Candidatus Dormiibacterota bacterium | reverse complement strand
GGCGTGGCCCACCAGCCAGGAACCCAGCGCCAGTGAGCGCGCCCCACCGAGGCCGAGGGAGGGGTAGGCCAGCAGGAAGGCCCCGCCGGACAGCAGGGACAGGGTCAGCGCCCCGCCGATCACGCCGGTGAGCATGCGCCGGTCGAAGAAGGCAGCCCGCGGGTCCCGTGGCGGACGCGTCATCTCGTCGCCCTCGGGCGTCTGGTTCACGAAGGCCACGGCCGCGCCCAGCTCGATGAAGAGCTCCAGGATCAGCAGCTGGACCGGCAGGAAGGGCAGCGGATGGCCGCTGAGGGCGACCACCACGGAGATGGCTACCAGCGCCAGCTTCACGGCCAGGTAGTAGCGCAGGGCCTTGCGCAGGTTCTCGTAGAGCCTCCGGCCCTGCGCCATGGCTCGCACGAGCGTGGCGAAGTTGTCGTCCGCCAGGACCAGGTCGGCCGCCTCCCGCGCCACGTCGGCGCCGCTGCGGCCCATCGCGACCCCGATCGCGGCCGCTTCCAGCGCCGGGGCGTCGTTGACGCCGTCGCCGGTGACGGCGACGATCTCGCCGGCCCCGGCCGCCGCCCGCACGATGCGCAGCTTGTCCTCTGGACGGGCACGCGCCACGATGCAGCCCTGGGAGGCCCATGTGGCAAGCTCCTCGTCGGTCCAGACCTTGGTCTGGGCCGCGATCAGGACGGGCCCTGCCAGCCCTGCCGAGCGGGCGATCGAGTCCGCCGTGGCCGGCTGGTCGCCGGTGATCATGGTCACCCGCACGCCGGCCCGCTGCAGCTCCCGGACGGCGTCCGGCACCTCCGGGCGCAGGGGGTCGCTGAAGGCCATCAGCCCTTCGAAGGTGAGGCGCTCCTCGAGGCTGGAGGGGCCGCCCGAAGGCGGCTTGACCATGGTCCGGGACGCGACGGCGAGCACTCGGGCGCCGCCTGCCGCCAGCTGCCGCGCCGAGTTGAGCGCCTGGCTCTTCTGGTCGGAGTTCAGCGGCTCCAGGCCCTGCGCCGACCGCCACTGGATGGCACGGACCAGGACGGCCTCGGGAGCGCCCTTGACGCCGAGCAGGAAGCGGCCGTCGACCTGGGTCAGGCCGGAGGCGAGGCGGCGGGAGCTGTCGAAGCTGAAGCGGGCGATGGGATCGGGCCAGTCCCAGGTCGCCGAGCGCCAGACCGCCAGGTCGGTTGGGTCGGCCAGCCAGGACTCCTCGGTCGGCTCGCTGGCCAGCTGGGCCAGGTGCATGACGCGGTCGAGCTGGCTCTCCTTCCCGGCCAGCGACTCGAGCACCTCGGACGCGGCCGCGACCCCGGTGAGGGTGATCCGGTTCTCGGTGAGCGTCCCGGTCTTGTCGGTGCAGATCAGGGTGGTGGCGCCCAACGTCTCGGCGGCGCTGAGCTTGCGCACGATGGCGCCCTGCCTGGCCAGACTGCGGGAGCCGAGGCCGAGCACGATCATCACCAGGATCGGGAGCTCGGCCGGGACGGCGGCGAAGGTCAGCGTCAGCGCGTCGAGCAGCGGGACCTGCAGCGAGCGGTCACGCAGGTAGGTGCCGGCACCGACGACCACGCCCACCGCCAGGGCGGCCAGCAGCAGGCGGCGAACCAGGCGGCCCATCTGGACCTGGAGCGGGGTGTCGGGCGTCTCGGCGTCGCCGATCATGGCCGCCACCTGGCCCAGCGTCGACTCCCGGCCGACGGCGCTGACCGTAGCCACTCCCCAGCCGCGCACCACGCTGCTTCCGGCCAGGAGCTTGGGGCTCTCGCGAATCCCCATCCCGCGCTCCACCGGCTGTGATTCGCCGGTGAGCACCGACTCGTCGACCATCAGGTTCCGGCTCTCCACCAGCTGCGCGTCGGCTGGCACCCGCGAGCCCGACTTGACCAGGACCATGTCGCCCTTGACCAGCTCCTCGGGTGCGACCTCGCGGAGCTTGGAGTCCCGCCAGACCAGCGCGCGAGGCGCTGAGAGCCTGGAGAGTGCGGTTATTGCGCGGTCGGCGCGCCACCGGGTCCAGACCTCCACGACGACCACTGCCAGCGCGACCAGGAAGACCACCACGCCATCGCGTGGGTCGCCGACGACGGCGAAGGCCACCGCCAGCGCAAGCAGCAGCAGCACCAGCGGCTGCGTCACCGACTGCTGTACCTGCCGGCTCAGCCGGCCCGCCGGCCTGCCTCCGATCGCGTTCGATCCGTCCAGCCGGCGCCGCTCCGCCGCCTCCGCGCTGGTCAGTCCTCGCATGGCGCCGTCTTCTGGGGGCGCCGCCGGTCGCGTCTCAACCACCTTCCAGTTCCTCGCACGCGTCGCGCGCGCAGCCATCAAGAAGGTGGGAGACGACAGTGGATGCCAGTCCTGCCCCCCTCCTCATTCCGCGCGACTCCGCTACGCTCCAGACACGATATCCGCTGGAGAGGCTCAGGCGCCACCCGCGTGCTCAGATCGCACGCGCTGCAGCTCTAGAGGTGCGGCCTCTAGGCGAGCGCGGCCGTCTGCGTCCTGACCCTCTGCAAAGAGGCCGCCGCCACGAACGCCTCGAAGAGTGCCCGCGCCCAGTCGGTGGTTATCAGGGACTCCGGGTGGCACTGAACGGTCAGCAC
>JALYYF010000483.1 GCA_030946725.1 Candidatus Dormiibacterota bacterium | reverse complement strand
AGAGCCCGCGCCTCCCCGCCCCAGGTCTCCCGCGCCTCCGGCTCGGGGAGGTCGACGAGGCCGCGCCAGAGCGTCCGCATCAGGAGACGGCGGAGTTCGCCCGAGGAGGCCAGCTCGGCCGTCCGGTAGCCAGTGAGGACCTTCTTGCGGACCTCGTCCCGGCGCTTCCGCAGCGAGCTGAGGGCCTTCTCGGACGGCCGCGGGTTCTCGAGGCCGAGGAGCCTATCGGTCTTGCGGAAGAGCTCGGAGACGCCGATGGTCTCCCACAGGCCGTCGCGTCGCGGCTCCTCGAGCTTGCAGCCGAGGTAGACGACGCGGCGCGAGGAGTCGGCGTCGCGGACGCGGCCGCTCTGCATCTCGAGCAGCTCCTCGAAGCCGGCACCCGGGTTGGAGGTGCTCTGGACGAGCCTGCGGAGCCAGCCGTCCACGTCATAGTGCTGCGGGACGCCGACCTGGTGGCAGTCCATGCCGGTCAGCGCTACGTAGCGGCGGGCGTCGCGGCCGACCTGGTCGACGAGCTGGTCGTAGGAGAGGAGCTCGCTGCGCCAGGTGTCCAGCCGGTACCAGCCCCAAGCGCCGCCCTTGTCGTGGATGACGAGGCCGTCGTCGACGTAATACATCAGCCCGACCGCCCGGGCGGTGCAGATCGGCGGCCCTCGACCCGAGCCGGAGCCCGTCGGAAGCCGCCGGCGAGGTAGGCAATGAACGTCAGAACGCCGGCGTAGCCGAGCGGTGCGAGGTGGACGTGCCAGGGGATCGTCATCGGGGCTCCTCAAACTCCGTCTCGGCCCAGCGGGTCCGGACCGGCTCATGGACGGGCTCGAACTCCCCGATCAGCAGCCGCGGCTCGAGGAGCCAGAAGCGGAGCTGTCCGCAGAAGTAGTCCTGGACCGCCTTCCCCTGGATTGCTGGCCGGCCGGCGAGGAACCAGGCCGCCCCCGGCAGCACGGCCCCGAGCAGCATTTGCAGGAACCCTGGTCCCGGCAGCGAGAGCGACAGCTTCCGGAGGAAGAGGCACTCGACGAATAAGACGGTCAGGGCGGACACCGCCTGCACGACCGGGATCGGAAAGCCGGGCACGAAGTCTTGGATGTGCCACAGCTCCCGCTTGATCTCGAGCCGGCGGGTCCAGATTTGAAGCTGCATCAGTGGCTGATCTGAAGGAGGTAGTCCTTCAGCTCGGTCAGGAAGGGTGAGGCGATGAGCATCAGCGAGACGGCGCCGATGACGGCCAGGCCGGCGATGGCGATCAGGCTGCCGCGAAGGATCGCTCCGAAGGCCTTGATCCCGATCACGATCCCGATGCCGCCGGTGATGAGGCCGAGGATCTGCGCCTCGGCGTTGGCGATGTTGACGGCCAGCAGCACGGCTGCGTAGTGGGCCGCAGAGAGGAAGAGCATCAAAAGACCCCGTTGGTGACGGCAGGCTCCAGCGAGGAGACCAGCCACTTGTTGCCGGTCTGCACGAGGCGCAGCCGGTAGGTCTGCGAGTACGAGCCGCCGGAGGAGCCGTCCTTCCAGCGGACTTGCGCCATGGCGTCGCGCTGCTCGCCGCCCTGGTAGACCGAGAGCCTGTCGAGGCGGTCAAACTCCAGCCGCCCGCCGAGCCCCGCCAGCGTCGCGCCGGGCGCTTCGAAGAAAGCCAGATCGAGGCTGCCTGCGCCGTAAGCCTTGAAGAAAGCCGAGAGGTCGCCCATGCGGGAGGAACTCATGCCCGGGTCGACGTCGGTCCGGCCATCGGGCGCGGTCCAGGGAGCCACGGCCGGGGACGGGACGATGGTCGGCGGGGCGGTGACGACGAATCCGGCGCCGCTGCCCGCGACGGGGACGGCGACGTATGTCCAGCCCTTCCCCGTCTCGACCGCGACCGTCACCAGCCGCACCCCCGAAGGTCCAGGCCTGGAGCTGACGAGGAACGGATTCCCAGCTGACTGCCGGCCCTTGCCGTCCCAGCCGGCCATCGGATCCGCGCTCGGCGAGAGGTACTGCCCCATCCGGGAGCGGTAGTCATCCTGCTTGCTCTCGTCGTATGTCAGGTAGTCGACGGCGAAGCGCGCCGCGAACGCCTCCTGGCCCCGATCGGTAGCGCCCGTCGGTGCCGTGGCTGGTCGGCGCAGACCGGCGTCATGGACGGTCCGGACCGACGTCACCACCCCAACGACGAGGAAAGGAAGCGCCAGGCAGAGCACGGCAGCGCGGAAGCCCCAGTTAAGCCACTGCTCACGCGGGCGCCTCGACTGCAATAGACGATCCGTCACCACTTCATCCGTTACTCCTGAAATCGATGAGTCGCTGTCGGGGGCAAAAGGCGGGCACAAGCTCGATCGCAGCCCTCGCTAGCGGACTCTGCGGGCGATCCTTCAATGACCGAGGCCGGCTGCGGAAGGAGCCGCACGGGACTCCCTCCGCTCACCGACCCGTGGGGGGAGGGGGCAGGATGTATGTATGAGCCTGGTGGCCTAGCCGTCGCCGCGTGCATCGAGGGTGCTGCTAACGAGGTCTTCATGCAGGTGGACGACCGTGCTAAAACGTCGTCGTTTCTTTTATGTAATGAAACTCAATCTCTGACGCATTGCCAGTTCAGGTTGCCCAGTCTACAGAGCTATTGCAAGGTGCTAGCTATTAAGTTCCATTCACGGCGTCTGAGCACCTGGTTCAACCATGGGAGGCCAAGTCACCGCACGCACGATGGCACGCACTCTCATAACCAGAGTCATCGTTCACGATAGGACCAACAGATCCTGCGAATGGCCGAGTCTATTGGGCTTCTTTCGCCGCGCTGCCGGGACCTTCGCGCCATTCGGTGGTCCACCCTCGCCCAAGTTCGCCTGTCGCACCACAGGTTCCAGTTCCTATTCGCAATATTCGCAGTATTCGCAGAATTCCGAACTGAGCCCATTTGTGCGAATAGTGCGAATAGTGCGAATAGAAATGTCGATCAGGAGAGCGGTCGACGTATCAGAGCCGGCTTCACGCAATTCGCTCCCAGCCGTCGCCGCTTGCGGCGGGTTTGCCCACCGCTCCGCCTTCCCCATCGCTCGGCAAAATCTCTGTCGCAGTATTCGCACAATTCGCAGAATTCGGGGCCGAGTCGCTTTTTGCGAATAGTGCGAATTTTGCGACTAGGGGATTCACGTCGAAGACCGGGCCCGGCGGCCGCCCCCGCCCCCGCGACTCCTGAAGGCGGCACCGTATGCAGCCGTGAGCCTCCAATGTGCTCAAGATCGGGTTCAGTGCCTCCACCCGTCGAACTCGTCCCTTCATCGATTCGAAGCAGTCCCTACGCGAGAAGGAGGTCAGCTGCTTGGCGAGAATCCACTGAATAACGCGGCGAGCCAGGGTCAGGTTGGGATCCGCC
>JALYYF010000465.1 GCA_030946725.1 Candidatus Dormiibacterota bacterium | reverse complement strand
CCGCTGGGAGGTGTCCTGAGCTCCTCGCCTTCGGTGGCATCGTGGAGCGCCGGCCGCCTCGACGTGATGGTCCAGGGCACGGACCAGCAGGTCTGGCACCGATGGTTCGACGGCAGCCAGTGGAACGGATGGGAGCCGCTCGGAGGCCAGACCAACAACGACCCGGCGGTCGCCTCCTGGTCCCCGGGACGGCTCGACCTCTTCGTCCGAAACCTGGACGGGACGCTCGGCCACCGCTTCTACCAGGGCCAGTGGTCGCCCTGGGAGTGGTTCGCGGGAAGCCTCACCAGCGGTCCCTCCGTGACGTCGGCGTTCAGCGGGCAGCTGGACGTGGTCGCGGCCGGGGCCGGCAGCGTGCCGCAGCGGTTCGAGTACGGGCCGGGCTGGCGAAACTGGCAGTCCCTGGGCGGTGCGACGCCGCAGACTCCGGCGGTGGTTCGGCGCGACGGCCAGAACGAGGAAGTCTTCGTCACGGGTACCGACAGCGTCCTCTACCACACGCCCCTCTCCACCGCGACCGGGTTCGGCGCCAGGACGCGGCGCCCGCCGGCGCCGAGCCGGGCGGACGCGGAACGCCTCTGACAATGCTCGACATCCAGGACAGGGACCGCCTGAGGGCCTCTGCGCCAGCTCGGGAACCGGCGCGGCGGAAGCGGGGCCAAGGAGGGCCGGGGCAGAGCTGAGCGGGGGCCGGACGGCGGGTGCTGTGCGGGTGTGGGCGTCGTGGGCTGCGGCCGTCGCCGTGCTGGCGACGCCACTCGCCTGCCAGCCGCCCGGTACGTCGTCGCCCGGCGGAACGTCCGCGTCGACCGGCAAGATCCAGCACGTGGTCGTGGTGATGCAGGAGAACCGGAGCTTCGACTCCTACTTCGGGACCTATCCGGGCGCAGAGGGGCTGCCGAGGCGGGACGGTCAGTTCACCGTCTGCCTTCCGGACCCGGCCAAGGGCGGCTGCGCCAAGCCCTATCACGATCCCAACGACCTGAACGGGGGCGGCCCGCACGGGACGGACAATGGGCGGGCCGACATCAACGGGGGCAGGATGGACGGCTTCGTGCAGCAGGCCGAGACGGCGCCGCGGGGATGCTTCTTCGGCGCCAACGACCCCAGCTGCAGCACCAAGAGCAACCCCGACGTGATGGGCTACCACGACGCCCGCGAGATCCCGAACTACTGGAAGTACGCACAGAGCTTCGTGCTCCAGGACCGCATGTTCCAGCCTGACCTCTCCTGGAGCCTGCCCTCGCACCTCTTCCTGGTGTCCGAGTGGTCGGCCCGGTGCAAGGTGCGGAACGACCCCATGAGCTGCGTCAACGACACTCAGAGTGCTGCTCTACCGCCTGACTTCGGACCGGGCCCACACCAGCCGCCCAACTACGCCTGGACCGACCTCACCTATCTCCTGCACGCGCACAGGGTGAGCTGGAAGTACTACGTCGCCGAGGGGACCCAGCCCGACTGCCAGAACGACGAGGCCGTCTGTCCGCCCGTGACCCAGCGCGCCGGCACGCCGGGCATCTGGAACCCACTGCCATGGTTCTCGACGGTGCGCCAGGACGGGGAGCTGGGCAACATCCAGCCAGTGACCAACCTCTACCAGGACTCCCGGAGCGGAAAGCTGCCGCAGGTCAGCTGGGTCACCCCCAACGGGGAGAACAGCGAGCATCCGCCCGGCCTGGTGAGCGCCGGCCAGAGCTACGTCACCGGCCTGGTCAACGCGATCATGCAGGGGCCGAACTGGAGCTCGACGGCGATCTTCATCTCCTGGGACGACTGGGGCGGCTTCTATGACCACGTCGTGCCGCCCGTCGTGGACCAGAACGGCTACGGGCTGCGGGTGCCCGGTCTGCTGATCAGCCCCTACGCCAGGAAGGGCCTCGTCGACCACCAGACGCTGTCTTTCGACGCCTACGACAGGTTCATCGAGGACGTCTTCCTGAAGGGCCTGCGCATAGATCCCAAGACCGACGGGCGGCCGGACTCCCGTCAGAACGTCCGCGAGAACGCATCCGTGCTCGGGGACCTGAGGAAGGAATTCGACTTCAACCAGCCTCCCCGCCGGCCGCTGGTCCTCAGCACCTCTCCATCGCCCGGGCCAGCCTCGGCGCCCTAGGCGGCCGGCTGTGAAGGGC
>JALYYF010000429.1 GCA_030946725.1 Candidatus Dormiibacterota bacterium | reverse complement strand
GCGGGGACCGCCGCCGCCGGCGCGGCTGCGCCGGCGCGGGTCTGACCACCGGTGGAGGCGCGCGCGCCCGGCACCGCTCCTGGAGCGCGCTTCGGCGGCTGCGGCACCGGCACCGGCACGTCCATCTCTTGGTCGATCTGCTCCACCTCTCGGGGAGCGACGATGGCCGTCGGCTGCGGCGTGGGCTGTGAGACCAGTGGCTTGTCGGTTCCCTCCGAAGCCGCCACCGTGGCCAGCCCGCAGGTGAGGCCAACCGCCGAGAGCCCGGCTGCGACGCTCAGCCTCCGGACTGCACGTGCCTCGCCGGCTTTGCGGGCCGCCTGGGTTCCCTTCTCAGTCATCGGGATGTGGGCTGGGAGAAAGGGACGGTCGCCGCTGATTCCCCGAATCGCGACGGTGGTCGTCCTCCTTCGGCGTCCCGGAGGTCTTCGGATGGGGCGATTCGACCGCGCTCGGCAGCGCCTTCGGCCCCCGCGTGCTTTCGGCCGACACCGATATCGTCGACGGCGGTATCAGCTGCTGGGTGGCCGGTGCGGTAGCCGGACGGGATCCGGCGCCCTCGCCACGCCAGGAGTGGGTGACCCGGTCGCCCACCGGCGCCAGCGCCTCTCGAACGGGCGCCGGTCCCGAGGCGTAGGCTGCCGCGCCGACGGAGAGCAGCGCCGCGGCTCCCAGTGCGGTGGCCGCCGGCAGCCATCTCCAGCGGCGGCCGGCGGCAACCCTGGCCCAGCGGCCCTCCTCGGCTCGACCCCGAGAGCCTCGCCAGGCGCGGGCGCGGGCCCGCAGCAGCCGGGCTACCTCTTCTTCTTCCACTCGTGCCTCGCCTGGATTGATCCGGGTGCCTCGCCGCGGCCGCGCTCGAGGTGTCTTCGCATGCGGCGGAGGCCCTCGGATAGGCGGCTCGCCACGGTGCCCTCGGGCACTCCCAGCATCTCCGCGATCTCCCGATATCGATAGCCGTGCTCGTGGTGGAGCACGACCACGGCCCGCGTCCGCGGGGAGAGGACGGACAGCGCCTCGTCGACCAGGTCGGGCAGCGAAGGCGGCGGAGCCGGTTCGCCTTCCCGAAGACTCACCAGCCGGACCAGCCGCCGCTGCAGGGCCAGCCAGCGGACCCTGCTCAGGGCCTCACGAACTGCGATCGTGCTGAGCCAGGCTTCGAGCCGGCCTTCCGGCCGGTAGCGTCCGCGGGCGCGGTATGCCTTGAGGAAAGCGTCCTGGGTGACGTCCTCGGCAAGGTCGGCGTCAAGCGCGATGCCGCGAACGGCGCGGTAGACGGACTGGTAGTGCGTCTCGTAGACGGCCGCGAAGTCCGTCCGCGGGTCCAGTTCCCGGTCACCGCCGATGACCCAGGCTCCGGGTGCGAGGATCATCCTCGACCTGCCTCCGCCGGTGCGTCAGTCGTGGCCGCCGCCCTCGTCGTCCGACCTTGGCGAGGCTGAGGGGCTCGGCGATGGGCTGGGTGAAGCTGCCTGGACCGGCCGGGCCGGTCGTGCCGCCGGGCTGCTCGCGACGTGCTTCGCGTGCCGCGATGTAGACGCCGTGGACTGCGGGCGGGGAGAGGCCTGAGCCGCCTCCGTGGGCACCGGGACGAAGACGATGACGCGCCGGCCCTTTCGATGCTCCTCCGGCGCATAAGCCGGGAGGTCGACGGCCTCGGCGGGACGGCAGTTGACGAGGCTTCCCAGGCCGCCTCGAGAGGTGCAGGTGGCGAGGCGATCGGTGACCTCGCCCCAGTGCCAGCTGGTCGGGTTGGGGTTTCCGGTCGCCGCGAATGCGAGCGCCGCCGGTGCGGCCGTGATGACGAGGGTTCCCGAGGCGACCCCTGCCATCAACAGCCGCACGCGTCCCCTGGATCCGGTCTTCGACACGGGTGCGCGCTTCATCCGGCGCGACTGCGCTCGTGGTTGGCAGCCGCCACCGTTCCCGTGACGACGTCGATTTCGGCGAGTGACACCGAACAGCCCAGGTGCTGTTCGTAGTCGCGGACAGTCGAAACAGCCATCGTGCGCAGTGCCGGAAGCACCCGGGCCATCCACAATCTGACCGCGGGAGCGTCTTCGTGCAGGCCGCCGCCGAGGCGGGCGGCCAGGATCGGCAGGTAGGCCCGTGTCAACCGCGGCACCTGGTCCCGCCACCAGAGCTCGAACGCGCCGACGTCCGCCATCCCTGACGAGAACGAACCGCGGGTGGTGGATTCTTCGACCCGCCGCAGGAAGTTGACGCTCTCCACGGTCAGACGGCGAATCCTCCCCTACTGCCTGATGGTCACGGCGCCAGATCGGTCACGGCAACGGTATCCAGGCTGGTTCGACCGACGCATCGGGGCTGCCCCCGGGTCGAAATCAGGGTTGACCCTGCTCGCCGGATGTCCCACCATGCCACGGAATGGCCGTCGTCATCCTCGGATGCGGCGGACAGGCCAAGTTTGATGAGGAAGAGGGAGGGAGGACTCGGACTGCTCGGGCTGCTTGCGCTTGCCCTGCTTCAGGCGCAGTCGGCCTGCGGATCGGCGCGACAACCGGGCGAGTGCGGGCTGGGAGGAACCACCGCCCTGGCCGGCGCGGCATCGGTCTTGACGTTCGCCTGCGACCTCGAGCCCCGCGGCCGCTACTACAACCGTGACATCTTCACGATCGGCCTCGAAGGTGGACCGGCGCGCCGGCTGACCCGAGACTACGCACAGGACGTCGACCCCGCGTGGTCACCCGACGGCAAGGCCCTCGTTTTCAGCAGCACTCGGGACGGGCGCCTGAACGTCTACTCGATGAGGCCGGACGGCGGAGAGGTGAGGAGGGTGACTTCGGCGCTGGCCCAGGAGTTCGAGCCCTCCTGGTCTCCGGACGGGCGCCGCATCATATTCGCGAGCGGCCGCGATGGCGCCGGAGGGCCCCTCGGACCGCGCGGCCTGCCCTCCAGCCTGTACCTGGTGCGTCCGGATGGCGGTGGCCTGGTGCGCCTCACTCATACGCCGAGCTACGACGGTGACCCGAGCTGGGCGCCCGACGGCAGCAAGGTCGTCTTCGTCTCCGACCGGGCGGGAAGCTCCGCCGTGTGGATCATGAACCCGGATGGCAGCGACCAGAGGAAGCTGAGCAAGTCGGTCGACGCCGACGACCGGCCGTCATGGTCACCGGACAGCACCCGGATCGCTTTTTCCCACGGGTCCGCCGAGAACAACAGCAGCGCGATCTTCGTCATGGACGCCGACGGCGGAAACCAGCACCGCCTGGTGTCCGGTGAAGGACACGAGCCGGCCTGGTCGCCCGACGGGCGCTGGGTCGCCTTCGTCAGCAGCCGGAACGGGAAT
The DNA here is from genome assembly GCA_030946725.1 of Candidatus Dormiibacterota bacterium. Classification (GTDB taxonomy): domain Bacteria; phylum Chloroflexota; class Dormibacteria; order Dormibacterales; family Dormibacteraceae; genus Nephthysia. The sequence continues at coordinate 3,928 of JALYYF010000429.1, read as the reverse complement.
CCCAACGTTTTCGCCGCGGCGGTGGACGGTTCCAGCCTGGTGCAGCTCACCCACGACCCGGCCCCCAAGTTCAGACCAGTCTGGCGCCCGACTTGATAGGCAGCGAGGCCGCCTGGCCGGCGGGTGTGGCCCGACCCTGGGCTCGCCTGGGGCTGCCACAGCTGGCGTGGGCGCTGGTGGCTTTGGCGACGGCGATGGTGGTTGCCAGCCGGCTGCTGCTGTTTCGCGATCCCTACGTCCAGATCAGGCATCTCGGGCCGCCGGTCTGGCTGTCTGTGACCGGCGACGCGGTGACGCCGGTATTCGGCGTCGTCACGATCGCGGTCATCGGGGCCGTGGCGACCACGCGCAACCAGGCCGGGCGGCTGGGCTGGGCGCTGCTGGGAACAGCACTCGCCGCCGCGCTGACCCTCTTCTGTGAGGAGTACGCCATCCTGGGGCTGGTCGCCGCGCCTGGCTCACTTCCGCTCGCGCAACTGGCGGCGTGGGTGGAACGCTGGAGCTTCGACCTGCTTTTGCTGGGCTTCGTGACGGGAATGCTGATATTGCCCGACGGCCACCTCAAGAGCTGGACCTCCCGGACCATCATGTGGATCGCGGTGGTGGCGACGCTGACTTCCATCGCCGACTCCTTCGGTGATCCCAGGCTGCTGCAGACCTCTGTCCGCGACGAGGGGTACCCGCTGCCGGTGACCATGCCGCCCGCATTCTGGCAGCCCGGGTCCGCGATCGCGTTCTGGCTGGGCCAGCCCTCCTACTGGGCGCAGATCCTGCTCATCCCGCTGGCCAGCCTCAGTTTGCTCATGCGCCTGCGCGGCGCCACGTCCGAGCAGCGGCAGCAGATCAAGTGGGTGGCGTACGCGGGGGCCCTGGCCGCGGTCGGCTGGCTCGTCAGCTACCTGGACGAAGCGCCCCGCCTGAGCATCGGCGCCGGGTTGACGGAAGTGATCGACTCCTGGGGCGACCTGCTCTGGACGTTCGGGTCGGCAGTCGTGATCCCCGTCGCGGCTATCTTCGCTGTGCTTCGCTACCGGCTCTACGGGATCGACACCGTCGTGAACCGCACCGTGCTCGTGGGCGGGCTGGCGGTGTTCATCACCGGGGTCTACGTGACCGTGGTGGTCGGTGTGGGTTCGGCGGTCGGGCGAGGCTTCGGTCCGCTACTGTCGCTGGTCGCCGCCGCCATTGCGGCCGTCGGATTCGCCCCGATGCGTTCGCGCCTGCAGCTGCTCGCAAACCGGCTGGTCTATGGCCCGCAGGCCACGCCCTACGAGGTCCTGGCGTCCTTCGCGGAGAGGCTGGGCGCCGCGTACTCCGAGGAGGGCGTTCTCACGCTCATGGCGCGGCTCATCGGCGAGGGGCTGGCGGCCGACGTCGCCGAGGTGTGGCTTCGCGTCGGCTCGGAACTGCGGCTGGAGGCGGCCTGGCCACACCAGAGGGCGGTTCCGGCGACACTGGCCCTCTCGGGGGAGCGGCTGCCCAGCGGGCTGGCCGGTGGACACGTGCTCGCGGTCCGCGATCGAGACGAGCTGCTTGGCGCGCTGCGCGTCAGCAAGCGGAACGGGGACTGGCTGCCTCCGCACGAGTCGCGCCTGCTCCAGGACCTCGCCCGCCAGGCGGCGCTGATCCTCAGAACGGTGAGGCTGATCGAGGAGCTCCGGACCTCGCGAGAGCGCATCGTGGGAGCCCAGGACGAGGAGCGGCGCCGCCTGGAAAGGGACCTCCACGACGGCGCGCAGCAGCGCTTCAGCACCGCGGTCGTCGCGCTGAGCATGCTGCGCGCGGAGCTGGACCGCGGTCGCATGGACTCGGCGCGGAGCTCGCTGCTCGACGCGGCTCAGCACCTGACGCAGGGCCTGGCCGAGCTGCGCAGCTTCGCGCGCGGCATCCACCCGGCGATCGTCACCGACGCGGGACTGGCCGCCGCGATCGACTCGCTGGTGGAGGTCTGTCCCGTGCCGGTGACGGTGGCGGTCGACATTCCGCGGCGGCTGCCGGCGTCGGTGGAGACCACCGGCTACTTCACCATCTCCGAGGCGCTGGCCAACGTCGCCAAGCACGCGCAGGCACCCTGTGCCAGCGTCCGGGCCGGCATCGTGGCGGACCGCCTGCTGATCGAGGTCTCGGACAACGGGGTCGGCGGTGCCGATCCGACCCGAGGGACGGGCCTTCGCGGCCTGGAGGACCGCCTCGGCGCCCTGGGAGGAAGGCTGGTCATTCAGAGCCCTCCGCTCGGAGGGACCTGCCTGATGGCCGAACTGCCGTGCGAGTGATCCTTGCCGACGACTCGGTCCTCTTTCGCGAAGGGCTGGCGCGCCTCCTTCAGGAGGACGGCTTCGAGGTGGTGGGTCAGGCGCCTGCTCCGGAGAGCCTCTTCGAGCTCGTGGAGGAGACCGCCCCCGACGTTGCCATCGTCGACATCCGGATGCCCCCGACGCACACGCTGGAGGGCCTGGAGGCGGCGGTGGAGATGAGGTCCCGATGGCCGGCGCTGGGCGTGCTGGTGCTCTCCCACTACGTCGAGACGCAGCACCTGATGCGCCTGATCGCCGAGGGCGGCCGGGGGGTGGGCTACCTGCTGAAGGACCGCGTCTCGGACCTGGACGGCTTCCGCTCCGCGGTCCGCAACGTGGGCAACGGCGGCTCGGTGATCGACCCCGACGTCATCACACGCCTGGTCGGCCGGAGCCGCGCCCGCGACGTGCTGGCCGACCTGACCGAACGGGAGAGGGTGGTGCTGGCGATGATGGCGGAGGGACGCTCCAATCTCGCGATCTCGGAGCGGTTGGGCCTCAGCCCCAAGACGGTCGAGGCGCACGTCCACAGCATCTTCGGCAAGCTCGAGCTGGAGCTGGCCCCGGACGACCATCGGCGGGTGCTCGCTGTCCTCACCTACCTCAGAAACTGAGAGCGCCGGCGGGCGAGCTGGAATGATCGCGAGCTGGTCAGGGGCCGAGATCCCAGAGCAGGCGGTAGTAGGCGGTGCGCTCCCGGTCCGGAGCAATCCCATAGGCGTCGAGCAGAAGCTCCTGCCAGCCAGGGCCGTAGTTCCATGTGGTGCTCCAGGTGGCAACCGCGATGTCCGCCCACCGGTCGGCGACGCCCAGCTGTCCCATGTCGACGTGACCAGAGCACTCTCCGTCCTCTCCGATGAGCGTGTTGGGTGCGCAGGCGTCTCCCTGGCATACCACCGGTCGGTCGATGGGAGGAGGGTCGGCCAGGAGCTCCATGGCCTGATCGAGGCCAAGATGGCGATGGTCGGGATGCCACGCTGCGGTGTCGATCTCACCTCCGGCGGCTCGGCGCCGGGCGTCGGCAAGCCGATCCTCGACTGACCATGAGAAGGGACAAGGGGCGACGGGCAGCACGTCATGGAGGTGCCTGAGACCGCGACCGATGGCCGCCACGGCGGCGGCGGGATTGGCGCGCCAGCGGTCGCTCACGGCGTTGTCACCGGGCAGCGCGGTTGTGACCAGCCAGGACCCCTCTTCGTCGCCACCCTGGTCGATCGGCAGCGGCACCGCCGTGTACGGGGCCGCCCAGCTCAGGCGGACAGCCTCTCGGCTCAGATCGAGCGGCCCCAAACGTGGCACCCACTTGACGAAGCGCCGGGAGGGGCCATGGCCGACGGCGAATGTCAGGCCGCCCAGCTGGTTTTGCCAGACCAGGTCCACGGGCTGTCCTGTGGCCAGGGCGGCAACAGCTGCCGGCACGCTTGGCTTCCGCACCATTAGGCTGAAGCGATCGCGCCGTTACGAAAGCGACCGGACGGCTCGCGACACCCTGATCGCGGCCGCTGAGCTCGCGGTCGAGAAAATCGTGCCTCTCCTTCGACATGTGAGCGCGCGCTTGCTCACCGGGCCAGAGCCCGCGACTATCTTGCGGCGATCGGAGTTCCGCCCCATTCCTCGGGGGCGACGTCGGTGAG
>JALYYF010000408.1 GCA_030946725.1 Candidatus Dormiibacterota bacterium | reverse complement strand
GCGGCGGTCCGCCGGACGGGTCGATCCGGTACAGGGCAACCAGGAAATCGGCCAGCCTGGTGGCGAGTCCGACCGGGTTGGAGACGTTCTCCGGTGTCGCCGGCTCACCGTCCAGCCATCGATAGATTGACCATGCCCTCGGAAACCCAGAGCTGGGGAGCCCCTTCGCGAGCGGCTCGGGGATCGGAAGGGGCAGTTGGGGAGCCAGCACCGGCAGCCACCTCTGCTCCTTGTCGACCTGCGCCACATAGCGGTCGGCGCTGGGCAGGCGCACGGACATCTCGTCCCCGAGACGGAAGGTTGTGTTGTCCCACCCGTCGAGCTCGACCGGCGTGACAGGAAGCTCAGCCCACCGGGGAAACTGGGCCGCGACCAGGCGGCTCACGAGGGCTGCCGAGATCTCCGCTCTATGCATCGGCTGCGAAGCTAGTGTCCTGCTTCAGAAATTCGCCGGCATATTGCGGCTCCGGACGCCGATGCGGGTGTCAGGGGGCCCGGCCCGTCGTCGTCACGCATCTCAGATGCGCTCCTCCTAGTTCCACCCCTTTCTTCGCCTCGACGCCCGGACCGGCAGCCTGCGGCCGCCTGCCACAATCTGCTCGACGAACTTCCGAAGCACGACACTAGCTCGTCCTGACTTCGTGGTCCTCGAACCTGAAGCGGAACGGCCCGGTGCCCGGGATGAACGCCTGCATGAGCGCCTCCTCCGCCTGGACCGTGTGCTGGAGGTCGTGCGCCGCCCACGTGTTCAGCACGACGCGCAGCGAAACCATCCCATGCTCGAGATGCCGGCCGCTGCGCTCGAGGTCATCCGCTGTCAGGCCTTTCAGCACCTCCAGGTTCCGGCGGCGTTCGGCGGCCAGGGCCATCACGACGTCCCGCGGCGTGCGCTTGGGGTCAGGATCGCGTGGCTCCTGCGGGTCGAAGCTGACCAGGTCCCGCCCCTCCAGGATCGCGTTCAGCCGCTGGCCGAACACGGTGCGTTCTGTCAGGAGGAGGTGATCGAGGCAGTCCGCAGCCGACCACTGCCCGGAGGCGGGCTCCCGCCGGAACAGTTCCTCAGGCGTGCTCTCGACCAGGCTGTCCCAGCGGGCCGCAGTGGTGGAGAGGATGCGCGTGACGGAATCGAGGACGTCGATCATCAGCACATGATCTCAGAGCATCCTGGGGCCTGGCCTGAGTGGCGACTGCCCATCTTCCGGCCCAAGGACCGGCAGGACCTGCCCGGGACCCTCCCGCTGATGGACAGGCCCTCGCGGCAACGGCTGGCGGACGCGCTGCGCACGCTGCACCCGGGCCACGAGTGGATCGGGCAGATCCTCGACCAGGACCCTCGAGCCGGCCCTGAGCTGAACGGTGACCCTCCGGCTGGCCGTACGCTAGGTCTCGGATGACGCCCTGGAACGGTGTGCGCGGGAAACGGGTGCTGATGACCGGCGGTAGCAGCGGCATCGGGCTCGCCGCGGCCCGCGAGCTGGCGGCGCGTGGCGCAGACCTCAGCATCGTGGCGCGCAGCCAGGGCAGGGGGGAGGCGGCCGCGGCCGAGATCCAGGCGGCCGGCGCTGGCAGGCCCGTGGACCTGCTGCTCGCGGACCTCTCCTCGCAGGCCGCCGTGCGCCGGCTGGCGGCGGAGGTGCTGGAGCGATACCCGCGTCTCGAGGTCCTCGTCAACAATGCGGGCGCCATATACGGCCGGCGGCAGCAGAGCGAGGACGGTATCGAGCTGACCTGGGCGGTCAACCACCTGGCCCCCTTCCTGCTGACCACGCTGCTGCTGGATCGTCTGCGGGCGAGCGCTCCGGCCAGGATCATCACGACCTCGTCGGACGCCCACCAGCGGGGGCACATCCCCTTCGAGGACATGGCCGCCGAGCGCTCCTACGGGGGGCGGGGCTTCATCCGGTACGGACAGACCAAGCTGGCCAACATCCTCTTCACCGTCGAGCTGGCCAGGCGCCTCCGGGGGACCGGGGTCACCGCGAACAGCTTCCACCCCGGTTTGGTGGCGAGCGGCTTCAACCGGAACAACGGAGCCCTGATGCGGCTCGGCATGACGCTGGCACGCCCCTTCTCGCTCAGCCCGGAGAAGGGCGCGGAGACCCTCGTCTGGCTGGTCGACTCTCAGGAGGTGGGCGCCGAGAGCGGCGGGTACTTCGTCGACAAGCGGCGCGTTCTCCCCAGCGCGGCCGCCCAGGATGCGGACGCCGCGCAGCGGCTCTGGGCGCTGAGCGAAGAGCAGACTGCGGCCGGTCGCACCGCCTGAGCCCGATGCGGGCCACATTGGGGGCATGACGGCCGAGTCGGGCGCGATCACGCCGGAAGACTCGGTCGCCACGAGAGCCGGCCCCGCCGCGATGACGCGCCGCGGCCTCCTGCTGTTCGCGTCCATGTGCGTGATCTGGGGCATTCCCTACCTCTTCATCAGGATCGCCGTGGGGGAGCTCTCGCCGGCCACGCTGGTCTTCTTGCGCACCGGCCTCGCCGCGCTGATCCTGGTCCCCATCGCGCTCACCCGCGGCGGCGGCCTGCGTCCGCTGCTCGGCCGCTGGCGGCCGCTGCTGCTGTTCGCCGCGATCGAGGTCGCCATCCCCTGGTTCTTCCTCTCCAGCGCCGAGCAGCACCTATCGAGCTCGCTCACCGGGCTCCTGATATCGGCGGTGCCGCTCGTGGCGACCGTCATCACGCTGGCGTCCGGCAACCGCGACCGCATCGGGCCCGGGACCCTGGTCGGCCTGCTGATCGGCGTCGTCGGAGTGGCGGCAATCGTGGGCTTCGACCTCCGCGTGGCGAGCACCACGGCTCTCTTGGAAATCGGGCTCGTAGTGATCGGCTACGCGCTCGGCCCGGTCATCCTGGCGCGCTACCTGAGCGATCTGCCCGCGGTCAAAGTGAACGCCGTCTCACTGGCGCTCTGTGCGCTCGCCTACGCCCCTGTGGCGGTGATCCAGCGGCCCAGTGCCGTTCCGAGCATGGGAGTCCTGGTTTCGGTGGCGGTGCTGGCCATCGTCTGCACCGCGCTCGCCTTCCTGGTCTTCTTCGCACTGATAGCGGAGATCGGGCCGGTCCGCGCGACCGTCATCACGTACATCAACCCGGCGGTGGCGGCGCTGCTGGGCGTGCTGGTGCTCGGCGAGACCTTCACGCTGGGAATGGGCGCCGGCTTCGCGCTGGTGCTGCTCGGTTCCACGCTCGCCACCGGCCGCACACCCCGCCTGGACCGACTGGTCCGGCTGCAGAGAGCGCTCAGACGGGGCTGATCGGTCAGCCTGAGCCGCCCGGCGACGGCGATGCGACTTGAAGACCCAGGAGGTCGGCCACGCCGGCCAGCCGTTCGTCGTAAGTGACCACGACGC
>JALYYF010000397.1 GCA_030946725.1 Candidatus Dormiibacterota bacterium | reverse complement strand
TGAGCTCGCCGCTGAGCGCGGCCTCGAGCAGGGCGGCTGGGCGGAGATCGTCACCGCCCGCGGCGTGCTGCGGGCCCGCGTGATGATCACCGACAGGGTCAAGCCGCTCCAGGTCGACGGCCGCAGGTTGCTCCAGGTCGGCCTGCCGTACCACTGGGGCTACTCGGGCCTGGTGAAGGGCGATCCGGCCAACGACGCCTTCTCCATCGTGCTCGATCCCAACGTGCACATCCAGGAGGTGAAGGCGGCCACCTGCGACATCCGTGCTGCGGGGAGAGGTGATCTCTCTCTACCTGGTTCGCGTCCAGACGCCGGCGACCGGCCGCCCGGGCCGACCTGATGGCCGTCATCTCCGGCCCCCCGCCCTATCCGGGGGAGCACGTCGTCCAGCCGCAGCCGGGCGACGAGGTCGGCTTCTTCACCGACAGCAGCATCTGCATTGGCTGCAAGGCCTGCGAGGTGGCCTGCAAGCAGTGGAACAACGTGCCTGTCGACGACATCCGCTACCTTGGCCGCTCCTACGACAACACCGGCGAGCTCGGCGCCAACAGCTGGCGCCACGTGGCCTTCATAGAGCAGCGTCGGCCCGACGGCCAGATCGCCTGGCTCATGAACTCCGACGTCTGCAAGCACTGCAAGGAGGCAGCCTGCCTGGACGTGTGTCCGACGGGGGCCATCTTCCACACGGAGTTCGACACCGTTGTCGTGCAGGAAGACGTCTGCAACGGGTGCGGCTACTGCATTCCCGCCTGCCCCTTCGGCGTTCTCAGCCGGCGCGAGGGTGCCGTGACCCGCCCGGAGACCAATGGCATCGCGCAGAAGTGCACCCTCTGCTACGACCGTCTCCGCGGGGGTCTCGAGCCTGCCTGCGCCCAGGCCTGCCCCACCAAGTCGATTCAGTTCGGTCCCGTCGATGAGCTGCGGGCCCGGGCCCATCGCCGCCTTGAGACGCTGCACGCCGAGGGCCGGGCAGAGGCGAGGCTCTACCTGGGCGATGAGTCGGACAACGGGGTGGGGGGGAGCGGCTCGCTGTTCCTGCTACTGGACCGACCCCAGGTCTACGGCCTTCCTGAGGAGCCGGTGACGCCGACGCGGCGCCTGAAAGGCATGTGGGGGGCGGCCGCCGCGGCCGCCGGAGTTGTGGTGGCCGGCCTGGCGCTGGCGCTTGGGGCGGGAGCCCGGCGTTGAACGACCGGGGCTACTACGGCCGCCCGGTCCTGAAGGAGCCGGTCTGGACGCCGGAGGTGGCGGTCTACTTCTGGTTGGGGGGCCTCTCGGGCATGTCAGCTCTGCTCGCCTTCGGCTCCCGCCTGGTGGGCAATGACCGTCTGGCGCGCGCCTCCCTCCTCACCTCCTTCCTGGCGCTGCTCGGCTGCCCGCCGCTGCTGGTCGCCGACCTGGGGCGGCCAGAGCGGTTCTACAACATGCTCCGGGTGTTCAAGCCGACATCGCCGATGAGCGTGGGGAGCTGGGTGCTGACGGGGTTCGGAGGCGCCGTCGGCGCCGCGGCGCTTTCCGAGGTGCTCGGCATCCTTCGTCCTCTGGGCCGGCTGGCCGAGTTCGCGGCCGCGCTCCTCGGACTGCCGCTCGCGACGTACACCGCAGTCCTGGTCGCGGACACCTCGGTCCCGGTCTGGCACCGGGCCCGGCATCACCTGCCGTTCGTCTTCGCGGGCAGTGCGGCAGCCAGCGCCGGGGCGGCGGCCAGCGCGCTGGTGCCCGCCACCGAGTCGGGGCCGGCCCGCTTTCTCGCGGTGTTCGGCTCGCTGCTGGAGCTCGGTTCGGTGGTCCTCATGGAGCGCTCGCTGGGCGAGGAGGCCCGCCACTATCACGCCGGCCCGGCATCCCAGCCGGCGCTGGCGGCCCGGAAGCTGACCGCCACGGGTGCGGCCCTGATGGCGTGCTGTGGCAGGCGTCGTTCTCTGGCCGCAGCGGCCGGCGCGATGATTCTCGGTGGATCGCTCGCCGAACGCTTTGCCGTGCTCAGGGCGGGACCGTCCTCTGCCCGGCAGACCCTCGGCGACAACACGGTGAAGGCAGAGCCGGGGGAGCTGGGCAGGCCCGCTCGACCCCGC
>JALYYF010000377.1 GCA_030946725.1 Candidatus Dormiibacterota bacterium | reverse complement strand
CGTCGACCGGCTTCCCCGTCACCGACGCCGTCACCGAGTGGCCGGAGTGCATGGAGATGGTGTCCATGATCCAGGCCATGATCTGTGGATTGGTGCCGAGATCGGGTGCGGGGATGTCCTTCTCCGGCCCGATCAGAACCGCGATCTCGGTGGCGAAGCGCCGCGTCAGGTGCTCCAGCTCGCTCATGCTCAGCGCTCGGGGCTCGACCGTGACCCCGCCCTTGGCGCCGCCGTAGGGAATGCCCACGACCGCGCACTTCCAGGTCATCAGCATTGCCAGGGCCTTCACCGTGTCCAGCGTCAGGTCAGGGGAGTAGCGGAGACCGCCTTTGGCCGGCCCTCGGCTGATGTTGTGCTGGACCCGGTAGCCGGTGTAGACGTGGACCGAGCCATCGTCGTGCCGGACCGGGAAGTGCACTGTGAGCTCGCGCTTCGGCTCACGGAGGACGCAGCGGGTGTCGTCTGCGATCCCGACCACCTCGGCGGCGGTGTCAAACCGCTTCTGCGCGATCTCGAAGGCCGACATCGGATGGACCTCGAGCAGCATGGGGATGACCCTCTTCAATCGGGCCCTCGTGGGCCCGTCGGCCCGAATACTACCGCGAACAATAGTTGGGAGATCACAGTGCCCATGGCGCCATCGGACGCCGCCCGAGGGGCGCGCCGGAGCGGACGGGGATGACGCGTCGGGGCGAGCTGACATCGCGTCAGCGCGCCGCCCTCCGCTACCGCGTGGCGGCGGTGGCTCGCCTCCCTGAGGGGCTCACGCGACTGGCTGGCGCGGGCCGTCCGCTGCTCATCTCGAGACGCCGTTCCAGTTCATCCACACGCGCATTGAGGGCCTCGACGTCCCGGAGGCTCGGGATCGAGAGCTTTTCGAGCGCTCGTGCCACCGCCAGCTCGACCAGGTCCTCGAAGTCGGAACGCCGGCGGCCGACCTCGCTGCTGACAAGCGCGGCAGGGGCGGTCAGCGTCCTTCGCACGTATTCGAGGAGCGCCTGACCACGGTCCTGCACGACCTCGCGACCGTTGTCGTCACCGCCCCGCTTCTCGTCGCCCATGACTATCTGCGAGAGCACGAGTGGGGTCAGGTCGCGACCCGTGTCCCGATCGACCACCTCGATGTCGTGGCCATCACGCACCAGCCGGGAGATGCCTTCCAGGGTTATGTATCGGCTTGTCCTGGTGTCATAGAGCTTGCGGTTTGCGTACTTCTTGATCAAATGTCTATCTGCGGCCATAGCCGCGTATTGTAACGCGCTGCGTTAATCTTTCGGCGCGTTCACCCAGATCAATCAGGAGTTTCACCAATGCCAACCAATCGCAACCGTGCGTCAACCCGGAAACCCAAAGACAGCAACCTCGTGGACCAGGCACGCCAGGCCGCCGGCTCGGCGGTCAAGGACATCCAGAAGCGGCTGCCTCCTGATCTGGCAAGGCAGGTGGAGCGGAGCCTCGCCCAGGGCCAGAAGGCGATCCAGTCCAGCCTGCAGCAGGTCCAGGCCAGGGTCAACCGGACGGCCAGCCAGACCGACGTGGACCGGCTGACCAGGCGGATCGACGAACTGACGCGCCAGGTCAACCGGCTGGTCACAGGTGGGCGGGGCACGCCCGAGCTGCCGGCCACCACCACCACCACGAGGGCCCGGTCCACTCGCTCCAGCGGCGCCTCCTCGGCTCGCAAGTCGTCCGCCAAGCCTTCGGCTCGATCCGCCAGCCGGTCGACGAGCCGGACCACGAGCCGGTCGGCGAGCAAGTCGACCCGGGGCAGCGCCGGCGGCTCGACCCGGAGCACCACCCGGACCCGCCGTCCCCGCAGCTCCGGCGGCGACACCGACACCAGCGGCGGCACCAGCGCCTAAGGAGGCCGCCAAAGCAGGGGCCCGCAGCGGACCGCGGGGCAGAATAGGCATGTGAACCTGGTCGACCTTCGCTCCGACACTCTGACCATGCCCACCGAGGGCATGCAGAGGGCGATGTCCTCGGCGCAGCTTGGGGACGACGTCTTCGGCGAGGACCCGACCATCAACCGCCTCCAGCGGGTGTCGGCCGAGCTGCTCGGCAAGGAGGACGCCCTCTTCGTCGCCAGCGGGACCATGGGCAACCTCCTTGGCGTCCTCTCCCTGGCCAGGTCCGGGGAGGAAGTCGTCGCGGACGCCGACTCGCACGTGTTCCTCTACGAGGGCGCCGGCGCGGCCACGCTGGGCGGGATCCAGATCAGGCAGGTTCAGACGGAGGCCGGGGTGATGATGCCGGAGCAGCTCGCTCGGGCCATCCGGCCGCGAGACGACGCGCACCAGCCGTTCACCGCAGCCGTGTGCGTCGAGAACACGCACAACCTGCACGGGGGCGTTGTCTGGCCCCTCGCCGAGCTCCGGGCCGTCGGCCAGACCGCCAGACGGTCGGGGCTCGCCCTCCACATGGACGGCGCACGACTGTTCAACGCCGCGCTGGCGCTGGGAGTGTCGCCGGCGACGATCGCCTCCGAGGCCGACACGGTGACCTTCTGCCTCTCCAAGGGCCTGGGCGCCCCCGTTGGCAGCGTGCTCTGCGGGCCGGCCGAGGTGATCGATCGGGCTCGGCGCTGGCGGAAGATGGTCGGCGGCGGCTGGCGCGAAGCCGGCATGCTGGCCGCGGCGGGCTTGTGGGCCCTGGAGAACTCGGTCGAGCGGCTTGCCGAGGACCACGTGAACGCCCGCACGCTCGCCGAGGGCCTGGCCGAGATGGACGGTCTCAGCGTCGACCTCGACCGCGTCCAGACCAACATCGTCTACCTCCGCCCGACCGCCATGCCGGCGGCCGACTTCGTGGAGCGCTGCCGCGAGGGAGGGCTGCTCGGCTCCGCCAACAGCGACGGCCGCGTCCGCTTCGTCACCCATCTCGGTGTTGACGCGGCGGACGTCCAGTACGCGCTGGAAGTCTGCGCGGGGGTTCTGGCCCAACCGGTCACCGTCTGAGCCCGTCGAAGTACGCGGCCCCCTCCCCCGGCCCCGGGCCGGGTACTCCCCCGACTTCGCGGGGGAGAGAATCTACGACCCAGGGGTTCCGTGGAAGCTCTGGGCGCCCTGGTAGCCGGGGCCGGTTTCGGTGGCGGGGGTCAGCCACTGGTAGTCGGTGACGCGCCAGCCGCCGGACTGGTCGGTCACCTGGCAGGTGACCAGTCCGCTGGCCTTCGTCCCCGGCGGGGCGAACGTGCTCTGCATGGTCGCCCTGGTCCTGATCAGCACCCGGGCGCTGTGGCCGTCGTAGTCCTGCAGCCAGACCTCCGGCGCCTGCCCGATGGAGGACGCCTGGTACTGGACGACGTCCGGCTCGGCGCCCCGGACCTTGGCCACCACGCCCGGGGCGGCCACCGAGGCGAGGTTCTGCTCCTGCACCTGGAGGTGGGCGTAGTCGTACGTCGTCAGCGCCAGCGAGAAGCTCCGGGCCGCCGATAGTGCCTGGGTCCGGCCCTGGTCGGTGCCGCG
>JALYYF010000044.1 GCA_030946725.1 Candidatus Dormiibacterota bacterium | reverse complement strand
CCACCAGCTTCAGCGTCACCTTCTCACCTGAGCCGCCGATCCAGAGCGGCGGATGGGGACGCTGCACCGGTTTCGGTTCGTTGATCGCCCCCCGCACCCGGTAGTAGCGTCCCTCGAACTCGGCCCGCTCCTGAGTCCACATCGCCCTAAGCACCTGGACGGCGTCTCGAAGCATGCGGAGGCGCTCAGGAGCGTCACCGAACTCGTAGCCGTAGGCCTCGAATTCGTGCTCGTACCAGCCTGCCCCGATGCCAACGATCAGGCGGCCATGGCTCAGGACGTCGATGCAGCTCGACATCTTGGCGAGCAGCGCGGGTGGTCGGTACCCGTTGCACGTCACCATCTGGCCGAGCTTGATGGACGAGGTGTCACGCGCCAGCGCCGCCATCGACGACCAGCACTCGAAGGTGGCCTCGGTCTCCGGCGTGGGCATGGTGTGGAAGTGGTCGTAGAGCCAGAGCGCGTCGTAACCCGCCTTCTCAGCCTCCACGGCGCAACGGCTCATCGTCTCGTACTTCTCCACGGGATCCCGGATGTCGGCCAGGTCCATGCGCCATCCCTGGGGGACGAAGGTTCCGAAGGTGAGCTCAGGCATCGAGCGGCTCCTCTGGAAGTCGGGTGGTTGACTGCTGACGGCGTACCCGCCGCGTCCAGCCCTGTCCATGGGACCGGCGCGCCTCCCCGGACCGAACGAACCGGCGAACCGGTTCAGGGCCAAATCGAACCACCGCAGCTTTGGGCGTGTCAAGCCGGCGGCCCTCCGCCGCTCCCGCGCCGGATCCGGCGGGCATTCGGGACTGCATGTCGCAACGCGGGTTGGGCGAGGGGCGCGCTAGTGTTTATCAGCGTCATGGGTCGCAGCGCGTTGCGCAAGGGCACGCAGCACGGCCGCCAGCGTGCGTCGCACGTCACGATCGCGGACATAGCCCGGACGGCCCAGGTCGCCAAGAGCTCCGCGTCCTACGCGCTCAATGGACGCCCCGGAGTGGCCGACGCCACACGGCAGCGGGTGGTGGCGGTCGCCGAGGCGATGGGTTGGCGGCCCAACTGCGCCGCCCGTGCCCTTTCTGCGGCGCGCGCCAACGCCGTCGGCCTGGTGCTCGCCCAGCCACCGGAGATGCTTGGCTTCGACACCTTCCTGCTCAGGTTCATCGCGGGGCTCGAGCAGGAGCTGAGCCGGCACGGCCTGGCCCTCATGCTCCGCGTGGTGGCCGACCCGGAAGCCGAGGTTGAGGTGCACCGCCACTGGTCGGCCGAGCACCGGGTGGACGGAGTGCTGGTCTTCAACCAGCGGATGGTGGACCCGCGCGCCCCAGCGCTCGACCGTATGGGCCTGCCCGCCATCGTCGTCGGTACTCCCGACGGCATCACGCCTGCTGTCTGGAGCGACGACGAGGCCGCCATGACGGCCGCCGTGGAGCACCTCGTCTCGATGGGCCACCGGCGGATCGCCAGGGTCGGCGGTAACCCCGAGTTTCGCTACACCCAGGTGCGCCGGGAGGCCTTCTTCGCCGCGGCGCGGGCCATGGAGCTCGATCCCGAGGACGTGACGGATTCGACCCTGCGCGGCGAGGCGGCGACCCGCGACCTGCTCGGCTCGCCGCGTCCGCCGACCGCGATCGTCTATGAGGACGACGCCGGCGCAGCAGCCGCCGTCATCGTCGCCCGCCAGCTGGACTACTCGGTCCCCGATGACCTCTCGATCGTCGGCTGGGACGACTCGCTGCTCTGCGAGCTCGTGCACCCGCCGTTGACCGCCCTGCATCGCGACATATTCAGGTACGGCGGACTCTGCGCCCGACACCTGGTCATGGTCATCGAAGGCCAGGAGCCTGGCGACCTGCAGGGCACCGAGACGAGGCTGGTGATCAGGAGCAGCACGGGTCCGCCTCCCGCTGGGAAAGGCCGGAGTTAGCCTGTGCCCCCCCAACCAGCCGCTCCCCGCGCCGCGAGGGGGAGGAGTGAACCGCTCTGCGGTCAGCGGAGGGCCGCGGATCCCGTCACGGTCAGCGGCACGACGTGCGCGATGTCCACAGAGGACCGGCCGATGTGCAGCTCGTACTCCCCTGCGTCGACCTGCCAGGCGGCATCGGTCGGCCGCTCCTCCGACCCGGGCCGAAGCGGGTGCTGCTCAGCCAGCCGCCGGCTCAAGGCGGCGAAGTCCGGGTCGCCCGGATACCAGTAGGCGAAGCTCCGGTCGTCCAGCTCGAGCCTGACCTGCCCTGTCTCGCCGGGAGCCAGCAACACCTTCCCGAACGCCTTCAGCTCCTTGGGAGGTCGGGTCACCCGCGGTGAGCGAGGAGCGACGTAGCACTGCACCACCTCCGCGCCGGCACGCTCACCGGTGTTCGTGACCGGGACTTCGACCGTCAAGCGGTCGCCCGGGCTGAACTCGTGTGAGGAGAGCCGGGGCGCTCCCAGGACGAAGTTGGTGTACGAGAGCCCGTGGCCGAACGAGAACCGGGTCGGCAGGTGGCGGGCCTCGTACCAGCGATAGCCGACCAGCACCCCTTCGCCGTAGCGGAGGTGGCTCTGCTCGGCCGGGAAGTTCCCGAAGGAGGGGTTGTGCTCCAGGCGGAGTGGAATCGTGGTCGGCAGCCGGCCCCCTGGTTCGCTCTCCCCGGTCAGAACGTCCACCAGAGCGTTGGCCATCTCCTGGCCACCGAACCAGATCTGCAGCACGGCGCGGGCCTGGTCCGCCCAATCCATGGTCACCGGAGCGCCGGCGTTGACCACGACCACGGTGTTGGGGTTTGCGGCCAGGACCTGGCTGACAAGTTCGTCCTGCGCGCCCGGGAGATCCATGGAGGAGCGATCGAAGCCCTCCGACTCCCACTCGCCGCTGGTGCCGACGACCAGCACGACCGCGTCCGCCTCCCCCGCCAGCGCGACCGCCTGGTCCATCAAGTCTCGCGGATCCTGCAGCTTGCAGCCCACTTTGACGCCGCTGAGCATGCCCGCGCCCTCGTTGGAGAACTCGAGCGCCAGCTCGACCGGACGCTCCGCGACCAGTTCCGCCGTCCCGGTCAGCTCCTGGCTCCCCATGCCGAAGAACTCATGGCCGGGCGGCGGTGGCTCCCTGAATCCGTCGAGCAGCACGTCACCGTCCACGATGAGGCGGCCCCGGCCGGCCTGGGCGAGGGTGAACTCATAGGTCCCGCTTTCCTCGGGCGTGAAACGGCCGGTGACGCGTGCGGAGAAGGAATCGCCCAGGGCCGCGTCCGGCGAGCTGAAGAACTCGAGCGTGCTCCTCTCGAGGCGCATGCGCCTGACCACTTCGCCGGCCGGCTCGTGACCCTTGTAGAGCTCGGCCACCAGGCCCGGCTGGCCGTCGCCCGAGGTCAGCCGCGGACCGCCGAGGGGCGGAGTTGCCCGTTCGATCCTGCAGCCCGGCTGGTGGCGGACCTCGAGCTGCTCGCCCAGCCGAGCCTGGAGCGCCTGCAGCGGGGTGATCTCGTAGTGGGGACGCACGAGCGCGGAGCCTCCGCCGGTGATGTGGGCGCGATCGGCGTTGGGCCCGATCACGGCGAGCGTCCGCAGGCCCTCGAAGGCAAGCGGCAGCACGCCGTCGTTCTTCAGCAGCACCATCCCCTCGGCTGCCGCTGCTCGGACCAGGGCTCGATGCTCCGGACGATCGACGGAGCGCTCCTCCTGGTCCGGCGGATCGCCGAACGCTCCCAGCCGGTCGAAGACCGACAGCAGCCGGCTCGCGGCCGCGCCGACCAGGCTCTCATCGACCTCTCCAGACCTGACGGCCTCGGCCAGCGCCGGGAAACCGTAGAAGCGCGCCGGACCGGGCATCTCGAGGTCGAGGCCCGCCCGTGCCGCGGCGGCCGTGCTGCCGAGGGCGAACCAGTCCGTGACCACGAAGCCTTCGAACCCCCACTCCCCGCGCAGGATGTCCGCCAGGAGTTCCTCGTGGCTGGAGCAGAAGGTGCCGTTCACCCGGTTGTATCCCGTCATGACGCCCAGCGCGCCGCCCTCCCGGACGGCCAGCTCGAAGGGCACAAGGTAGATCTCACGCAGCGTCCGGTCGTCGACGTCGGAGCTCATGGTGTTGCGCTCCGTCTCCGAGTCGTTGGCCGCGAAATGCTTCACGGTGGTTCCGACGCCCTGTGACTGCACGCCCCTGACGTAGGCCGCCGCCAGCCGCCCACTGAGAAGCGGGTCCTCCGACAGGCACTCGAAGTTGCGGCCTCCCAGCGGGGAGCGGTGGATGTTGACGGTGGGCGCCAGCAGGACCCGGCAGGCTTTGGTGCGGGCCTCCTCACCCAGCATCGCGCCAACCTGCTGGACCAGCTCGGCGTTCCAGCTGGCGCCCAGGGCGGTGCCGCAGGGGGAGCAGACAGAGCTCTGAGGGGTGGCGTCGGATTCGGTCGCGCCTGGAAAGGAGCGGCCTCGGGCGCCGTTGGGCCCATCGGTCACCCGGAAAGAGGGGATGCCGAGACGCTCCACCGCGACCGTGGACCACATGTCCGCGCCGGCCGTCAGCCGGGCCTTCTCCTCGAGGGTGAGGGCGCGTACGAGGTCTTCGATGTTGCGGCTCCGCTGCTCGACTTCCACGTCCCTTCCCCCTTGGCTGCGGCGTGCTGCGAACCGTTTCGGCGCTGTTCCCAAAAGTATGTGAGGTCCGGCCCTGGGTCGTCGATCAGGGCAGTCAGGTCGGAGGAACCCTTTGAGGTGCAGGCTGGGCGCTCAAACCGCTGGCGTGGCCGCCGCGGCTGCTCTACCCCGGCGGGGCGGCCGCTCTCCTTCAGAACGGCGTCATGGCCGATCGCTCGCGGAGGCCGGGGGCCCGATCGTCGAGGCCTCAGGGCCGAAGCGTTCGACGTACAGGTCGTGGACCTGGCTCCAGCGCTCTCCGGGGCTCCACTGCGGCGTCTGGCCGCCCAGATGAGCGGCGAGCCGGTCGAGGCATGCGTGCCATCCGGCGGCGTCCCGGGCCGCCTTCCCCACCTGACCGAAGCGGTTGACGAACGTGAGCAGCGTGCCGCCGGCGACCGATTGCAACTCGAATCGGAGGGTCTCCTCGTCCCCCCAGCGCAGCTCGAGAGTCCGGGGTGGGTCATAGGTGAGCATCCGGCCGTCGATGGTCGGACCTTCGCCGTCTCGGAACCTGAATCTCAGCGTGGCGCCGGTGGTTCGTTCACCGTCGACGTCCGTCGGGAACCAGACCGACAGGTGCTCGGGCTCGGTCAGCGCCCGCCACACCTTCTCCGGCGGGTGTGGCAGCCTGCGCACGAACCGCAGGCGCCAGCCGGCGTCCTCCTGCTCCAGCTGACCATCGGCGAGCTTCTCAACATCCACGTGGCGATCTCCTTGCTCAGCGCCCTACCCGCTCCGATCCGCGTCGGGCATGGCCTCCAGGTGTCGTTCCAGATCGTCCAGGTGCGACGCCCACAGCCGCCGGTACGGCTCCAGCCACTGGTCGATGGCGCGAAGGGGCTCGGTGCGCACCCGATAGATTCGCCGCTGAGCCTCGGATCGGACCTCAACGAGCCCCGCCTCACGCAGCACCCGCAGGTGCTTGGAGACGGCCGGCTGGCTGACCCCCAGCTCGTCCACCAGCTCTCCGACGGGCCTCTCCGCCGCCCGTAGGAGGTCGAGGATCCGCCGCCGCTTGGGCTCGGCCAGCACCTCGAACGACGCCGTCGTCACGCACCGATCATATCCCCTCGGTTATATAACCCTCAAGCCATACTCAGTCACCCATCATCCATGCGCCCGTCGCAACGCCTCTGCGAACCGGGGCCGACTGACGGCCGACTGTCCGGAAGTCGTCCTCGTGCGTAGACCCTGGCACAGGATCCACTGGCTTGAGCGGGACGGTGAGGCCCGAGACCGGCGGCCGGCGCCGCGGTCTCGTTGCGGCCACGGCAGTTTTCTCGGCG
>JALYYF010000353.1 GCA_030946725.1 Candidatus Dormiibacterota bacterium | reverse complement strand
ACGGCGCGCGAGATCGTGGGTGAGGCCAAGGGCCGAGCCGGGCTCGATCGACCGGTTCGGACAGAGCCGGAGCCGGCGGTGGGGCCGGTCGCCGAGACCGCCCACCCCGAGGTCCGCCCGGCCGGGCAGCCGGCCGCGGATTCCCCCGCTGTCCAAGACCGGCCCGTGGTCGATGACCGGCGGGCCGGTGAGGAGCGCCCGGCCGCCGGCTGAGCCGGCGCCTCTCCCAACCGCTGCGGAGCCGCGCCGGCCCCTAAGCTGAGGAGCCGATGGCGGGGCTGAAGGCGGCCGCGGTCCTGGTGACCGGGGCGTCCAGTGGCATCGGAGAGGCCACCGCTGTGGCGTTCGCCCGCCGCCGCGCCCGGCTGGCACTCTGCGCCCGCCGGCTGGACAGGCTGCAGGCCGTCGCCGAGCGCTGCCGCCAGGCGGGCGCCGCGGAGGTCGTGATCCGGAAGGCGGACGTCAGCCGTCCGGCCGAAGCCCGAGCTTTCGTGGCCACCGGGCTGCAGCACTTCGACCGCATCGACGTGCTGGTCAACAACGCGGGTTTCGGCTGGCGCGGTCGCCTGGGCGAAATGCCCGAGGAACAGGTGCAGTCGCTGATCGACACCAACCTGAAGGGCGTCATCTGGACGACCCAGGCGGCGCTGCCCCACATGCTCGGCGCCAATTCGGGCGTGATCATCAACGTCGCCTCGGTGGTCGGCTTTCGAGCCGTGCCCTACTCGGCCGTCTACTCGGCCAGCAAGTACGCCCTGGTCGGCCTCTCACACGCGCTGCGAGGCGAGCTCAGCGGCACGGGAGTGAAGGTCTCGGTGGTCTATCCGGGAACGACCGCCACCGAGTTCTTTCGCGGCGAGGAGGCCGGCGGCCTGATCACCCACTCGGCGAGCTGGGTGGCCAGGGCCATCGTGCGCACCGCGCGCTGGCCTCGCCGCGACGTCATCATCGCCCCCTACCGGCTCGTGCAGCTGGCCGAGCCGGTCGCCGGAGGCCTGCTGGACCACGTCCTCGGCGAGGCCCGCCGCCGCCAGAACCCCCGCCTCCGCGAAATCCCCTCAAATTAGTTGGTGAGTCCTTCCCCCCGCGAAGCGGGGGGAAGACTATTTCAATCATCAGTGGTGGGCCTCCGCGAGCAGTTCCTCCAGCCGCTTGGCATTGGCCGGGGCCCAGTTGGAGTAGTTGTTGTTCATGATCGCGTGCACCTCGGCCACCTGCTCCTCCATGGCCAGGATGCGCGGTACCCACTCCCTCAGCTCTTCGTCGGAGTAGTTGTGTCTGAAGCGGAGGTTGGGCGGCGCGCCCTTCTTGTCCCAGGTCTGCCAGTTGCGCCCGTGGAAGCGGACGGCTGCCAGACGCTTCGAGGTGGTCTCCTCGATGGGCGGCATCGCGCTCTCGAAGCCCTGCGGCGAATCGACGGTGACGTACGGGATGTCGTGCGCACGCAGGAACTCCAGGGTGCCGACCTGGTGCCTCTCGTCCAGCCAGGTGCGGCGGCGGAACTCGACGGCAATCGGGAATCCGAACATGCGCTCCTGGCACTGCTCGATGTAGGACAGCGCCTTCGTCGACGGATAGAACCAGGGCGGGAACTGAAAGAAGACCGCCCCCAGCCGACCGCCGCCGCGGAGCGGTTCCAGCGCGTCCCGGAATGCGTCCCAGGCCGCGTCGACAACCTCGGGCGGCAGCTGATCGAGGTAGAGGTTCCTCCTCTCGGCCAGGTCGCGCGGGATCCCCTCCCTCACCTCGGGCGGCAGCGCCTTGGGATTCGTCGGATGCTGGGTGAAGAGCGAGAAGGACTTCACGTCGAACGTGAAATCCGGGGGCGTCCTCTCCACCCAGAGCTCGCTGTTCTTCCTCGCGGGCATGCCGTGGTAGCTGCTGTCGACCTCCACCAGCGCGAACTGGCTGGTGTAGAAGCGCAGCCGGTCCTCGGAGCTGGTGGCTTCGGGCGGATAGAACTTGCCCGAGCCGATGAGCTCCTTGTCGATCCAGCCGGCGATGCCGACCTTGACCATGGCTGCGAATAGTCTCGCGGGTTGGCCGACCGGGCCCGCGCCCGGGGTCAGTCGCGAGCCTTGAAACCCTCCCGCCAGCTCGGGAGCGTCGGCCGCCAGCCCAGCTCGCTCGCGGCCTTCTGGTTGGAGGCGCCGCGACCGTGCTCCAGGGTCATCCTCACGTACGACCCGACCAGCAGCCCCGCCAGCCATCCCGGCACATGCAGCGGCCCGGGGGCACCCACGGCCGCGCAGAACGCCGGGATCCATTCTCGTGCGGCCGCCGGCTCGTCGTCGACGACGTTGTAGACGCCGACCCCTCGGTCGAGAGCGCGGAGCCCTGCGCCGCCCGCGTCGTCCACGTGCAGGAAGGAGGACAGTCCCTCGCCCTGCCCGACGACGGGCAGCCGCCGCCGCCTGGCCTCCTGTGCCAGGTGGCCCTGGGAGTGGAAGTAGGTGCCGGGTCCGTAGAGCTGTCCGTAGCGGAGCACCACGCCCTCGATGCCCTCAGTTTCCAGCGTGAGGCGTTCGCCCTCCAGCGTAGCCCTCACGGTCGCACCGAACGGCTCCGGCGCATCGGTGGCGACGGGTGCCTCCTCGTCCAGCACCCGCGGACCGCTCAGCCTGTACATGAAGGCGATCGACTGGTATACGAAGCGACGGGCGCCTGCCGCATGCGCACCCTCCAGGAGGTGGCGGGTGCCGTGCACGCGCAGCAATGACGTCTTTTCGTACCAGGGGCCGATCTTGCGGGGTTCGTAGCGCTGCGGCAGCTCCGTGAGCTGGTTCATGACCACCTCGGCCCTCGACGCGCGCACCGCCGCCACCACCGCTTCCCTGTCCAGGGCATCGCAGAGCATCGGCGTCGCGCCGAGCCTGGCCAGGAGCGTCTTGTTCTCAGGTCGCCTGGTGGTGGCGGTGACCTCGTGCCCGGCGGCCACCAGCTGCGGCAGCAGCCGCCGCCCGATCGCCCCGCTTCCCCCTGCAACGAAGACTCTCACAGTTCGGCGCGGCGGGGAGGCGCCAGCGCGGCTCCCATGAGCAGCAGCGCCAGGACCGTCAGCGCGGCGAGGGCCGGCACGTCGTAGGCGTGGCCGCCCAGGCCCGCATCCTCCACGTGGGCGAACAGGTGCAGCACACTGGCGGCCGCGTTGCCGGCGGCGGCGGCCACCAGCCAGCGGCGGTCGAGGAGACCGAACAGCAACGCGACCCCGAGGCCGGACAGGAAGGCGCCGAGATCGTGCAGCAGGTGCTGGTTGTAGGGCGGAAAGGAGGCGACGGTCGCGTAGAACGACTCCGGGCCGAGGAACGCCCACAGGCCAAGTCCGATGTCGTAGGCGGCAAAGGCGGCGGCCAGCACCACCGCGACCGCCCTGATCATCGGGGGAGCAGCCCGCAGAGCACGACATCGGTGATATGGCGGGCCCGAGCCTCTGCGAAGCCCGGTCCGGGATCGAGCCCGAGGTCGCGGACCAGCGCCGGGTGGCTGTGCGGAAACAGGCAGAGCGAGATCAGGCTGAGCACCGTGTGGCGGGGGTCCACTGACGGGCGCCCCGCGAGCTGGAGACCCTCCGAAAGCTGGCGCAATGCGACGGCAAGCGTGACCAGGTGCTCGGGCAGCCCCCCGAGCCTGCTGTCGCGGGAGAGTGCCTCCCACTCGAGGATCCGGAGGAACGAGGGCCGCTCGACCAAAAACGCGGTCAGCCGTCCGATCGACTCCTCCAGCGCCCCGGGCAGGTCGGCGTCGACGGTCGAGGTGGGCAGCGCCTCGCGGCTGCTCTCGAAGAGGCGGCCGAGCACCGCGCGGTAGAGCCGCTCCTTGGAACCGAAGAAGTAGCCGGGCGCCCCCCTGGACAGGCCGGCGGCCGATCCCACCGCCGCCAGCGTCGTCGCCTCGAAGCCCCGCTGGGCGAAGAGGGCCTCGGCGGCGTCCAGGATGGCCGCCCGCGAGCGCTCGGCGTCTCGAGTGCTCTCGGTGTCATCAGTGGCTGGCGTGCTCACTTGCTTGTCAGCAAGCAAGTTACCGCAGCGACACCCCTCTGGTCAAGGCCGCCCACCTACCTCCCCCGGCAGGCGGCGGGAGGATCTCCGGTTTCAGCAGGACCGGTTTCTGCGAGGATTGGCGGGTACTCGGGAAATCGTTCCAGGGCTTTTCATTTCGAAACCGCCGCGCCGGGGATTACGCGTTCCTGGTCCGATAATCCGGTGTTGCATCCATTCCATTTTCATGGAGGCTCTCTCATGCAGAACCCACCTTCGGGGCCGCCACCCAGCACCCCACCGCCCGGGCCGCCGCCCGGCAGCCCACCGCCCGGCTACTCGCAGGGCGGGCAGCCGCCGTACCAACCAGGCGGCTATCAGCCCGGCTACCAGCAGCCGGCGGCCAGCTCCGGGATCGACAAGCGGACCGGGGCCTTCCTGTCCTACCTGCTGTGGTGGATCACCGGCCTGATCTTCCTCTTCGTCGGCAAGAACGACCCTGACGTCAAGTACCACGGCGCACAGTCCCTGGTCTTCTTCGGGGGCGTCTCGGTGATCAACTTCGTCCTCAACGTCATTGCGGGATTCAGCCACGCGCTGTTCTTCCTCGGTTGGATCGCCGGGCTGATATGGCTGTTCGCGGTCATCATGTGGGTCGTCTGCATGTACAAGGCGTGGTCCGGAGGCGGCGCTCGCTTCCAGATCCCGATCGTCGGCGGCTTCGTCAGCCCTTACGCCGAGCAGATCGCCAACTCTGTCACCTGAACTACACCGCGAATGGACAGGGGCCTCGCAACTCGCGGGGCCCTTTTCCTTTTGTGGGCTCCGCGTTGTGGGCTCCGCGGCTCAGGCCGCGCCGGCCGGTTCGACTCCCTGGGCTGTGGCCCGCTCCAGCCCGTCGAGGGCGTGGGCAACGCCCTCGAGCACCAGCTCGTTCTCGGCGCGGAGGGCCGCCAGCTCCTGGCGGAGGCGCCGGTTCTCCTCTTCGAGCAGGGTCAGTCGCCGGTCCGGCTTGCCCCGCATCCGCGCCTGGGCCGCGTGAGCCTCATCGATCTCCAGACGGAGACGTTCGTTGGCCACCTTGAGCTCGCGCCGCTCGGCGAGAAGCTGCTGAACGACGTCCGGAACCGCCGGCGGCGGCTCAGGCTGTGCGACCGACGCCTTGCGGGTGGACATAACGACACATTCCTGGCTGGAACTCTCGCAGACGCAGATGCTCCATCTCGCCCTTCAGGAATCGGCTCTTGATGGCGAGCGACCGGGTGCCCTTGCTCGTCTCGAAGGGGAAGCGGTAGAGGTACCCGGAGTCGACCAGCATGCAGAGGGCCAGCCGCTTTTCCCCGTCCGGCTCCAGCACCCACTTGTAGCAGGGGACCGTCCGGCGAACGATGGCCGCCTTGGCCATCCCGTTGATGCGACCACGCAGTACGTCGATTGGAGACCGCATCGTTGAAGAATGCTATCGCCTCAGTCGCC
>JALYYF010000340.1 GCA_030946725.1 Candidatus Dormiibacterota bacterium | reverse complement strand
CGAGCTGACCTCACCCGACGCCGAGATCTCGCGGGCGGCCCTTGCGGCACGAACCAGCTATCTCCGGCGCGCCCTTCGGCCGGCCAGAATGCCTGAGGTCGCCCTTTAGTCGCGAGCGGCAACCGCCCCTGATAGGGCCTCTAGAGGTGCGGCCGAAAAGCCCGGCCGGATCTTCAGCGCCCATGCACGCCATTTGCCGCGTATGTCGAATACGCTCACTGCGGTGCTCGGCGCCTCCTTGCAGCTGACGCACCTGGCCACCGAATCTCTCGGCCGGTTTTCCGGCCGCACCTCTAGCGCCGCCGAGCCGATGGGTGCAGAGCGGGGTTCTCCCAGCCGGCGTCCTTCGGATCGACGTTTGTGCCCGGAGGCACGATCTCGTCTATGCGGTCCAACAGGCTTTCGTCGAGCGCCATCTCTGCCGCACCGACCTGGGACTCCAGCTGGTCCATGGTGCGGGGGCCGATGATGGCCGCCGTGACGGCGGGGTGACGGATCACGAAGGCGATCGCCAGGTGCACGAGCGACATGTCCGCTTCCTCAGCCAGCCGGGCCAGCGCGTCGGCCGCCTCCAGCTTGCGCTGATTGCCAGGCCGGGACAGGTCGTAGCGCTCCGGCTGGCGGGCGGCCCGGCCCGAGCTCGGCGGCTCGACGCCCGTCCGCCAGCGGCCCGAGAGCCAGCCCCCGGCCAGCGGGCTCCACGGGATCACGCCCATGCCATGGCGCTGACAGGTGGGGAGCACGTCCGCTTCTATCCCGCGCACGAGGAGCGAGTAAGGCGGCTGCTCGCACACGAAGCGATCGAGCCCGCGCTCACGTGCCGTCCACTGCGCCTCCACGATCTCGGAGGCGGGGAAGGTGGACGACCCGAAGTAGCGGATCTTGCCCTGCGCAACCAGGTCGCTGAGCGCTCCGAGGGTCTCGTCGACGTCGGTGTCCGGCGAGGGCCGGTGGATCTGGTAGAGGTCGATCCAGTCCGTCTGCAGGCGCTGCAGCGAGTTCTCGACCGCCTGCATGATCCAGCGGCGGGAGTTGCCCTGCTGGTTCGGATCCTCGCCCATGACGCCGTGGACCTTGGTCGCCAGGACCACGCGCTGACGGCGGCCTCCGGCGAGGGCCTTGCCGACGATCTCCTCCGACTCCCCGGCCGAGTAGACGTCAGCGGTGTCGACGAAGTTGATCCCGGCGTCGAGTGCTCGGTGGATGATCCGGATGCTGTCGTCGTGGTCCGGGTTGCCTGATTGGCCGAACATCATCGCGCCGAGACAGAGGGGACTTACCTTGACACCGGTGCGGCCGAGCGTTCGAAGATCCATGTCCAGGTGCGCTCCATCGTTTCAGGCTTGTGGCCGGCGACCACTCAAAGCCTACGAGGAGTCGAGTCTCTCCCGACTCGCGGGGGAGAGAGTTTGGGTCAGTAGCGGCGGGAGGGGGGAGGCGCGAAACCAAGGAGGCGCTGGCGGACCGCTGTCCAGGCGGTCCTGACAGCCTCGTCCGCGGCGCGCGTGTCGGGAGCCATGACGCGGAACCAGGCCCCGGCCGAGTTGGGAAGGTCGCTGCAGCCGGCGCTCAGGTCGGCGCCCTCGCAACCCATCAGCGCCTGGTCGAACACCGAGGCTTCGACGCCCTCGCCGACCGCATAGAGCGTCGCCAGCGCGCGCCAGCGACCGAGCATTCCTGGCGAGCTCAGGTCGTCGGCGGGGCGAAGCCGCGTGGTTTCCCGGAAGAGAAGCCGCCCGTCCGGTCGCCGCACCTCGGTCTCACTCTGGAAGATCTCGTAGGCGAGGGCCTCGCCACGGGCCTGGCGCCCAGGGCCGACCACCTCCGCCACGACGAGGGCGCCACCCTCGGCCACCACCTGCTGGGCGCGGCCGCTGTAGCGTGACCCCGCGTATGGGATGAAGGGGTCGGGGATGAACTCGGCATAGGCGCCCTCGGCGACCTCGATCCTGGTACTGGCCTCCGCTTGGGCGCGGGGCATCGCGTAGACGCGCGTCGCCGAGGTGGTACAGACATGGAGA
>JALYYF010000338.1 GCA_030946725.1 Candidatus Dormiibacterota bacterium | reverse complement strand
CAGGCCATGGTCGCCAGCGGAGACACCCTGGACCTGGGCGCCATCCCCGGGGTCAAGGTGGACAAGCACTCGACGGGCGGCGTGGGGGACAAGGTGACGCTGGTCGCGGGGCCGCTTGCGGCGGCCTGCGGCGTGCCGGTGGCCAAGCTGAGCGGTCGAGCCCTGGCTCACACCGGCGGCACGCTCGACAAGCTGGAGTCGGTGCCTGGAGTCAGGGTCGAGATGGAGCCCGGCGAGTTCATAGCGCAGGTTCGACGGATCGGCCTGGCCATCGCGGCGCAGTCCCCTTTCATGGTGCCGGCGGACAAGGCCCTCTATGCGCTCCGCGACGTCACGGCGACAGTCCCCTCGGTGCCGCTCATCGCCTCCAGCGTGATGTCCAAGAAGCTGGCCGCGGGAGCCGACGCCATCGTGCTCGACGTGAAGTTCGGGCGCGGCGCCTTCATGGCCGACGCGCAGGCCGCGATCGAGCTGGCCGAGGCGATGGTCGCCATCGGCGAGGGAGCCGGGCGGCGGACGGTGGCGCTGGTGACGGCGATGGAGAATCCGCTCGGCCGCACCGTCGGCAACGCCCTTGAGGTCCTGGAGGCGCTGGAGGTGCTCGCGGGACGGGGGGAGGCGGAGCTGACTGAGGTCTGCGTCGCGGTGGCGGCCGAGATGTGCGCGCTGGCCGGGATCAGCGCCGACCCCGCGTCCGCGATTCGCACTGGCGCTGCCGAGCGCAAGCTCTGGGAGATGCTTGAAGCCCAGGGAGGCAGCCGTGAGCGGCCGCCGCGGGCTCACCCGCCCCGCCTGGCGGTCTGCGCGCCCGACGCGGGCTGGATCCGGCAGATCGACGCCCTGGCTTGCGGGCTGGCGGTGATCGAGCTTGGCGGCGGCAGGTCCCGGAAGGAAGACCGGATAGACCACGGCGTCGGGCTCACGATCCAGGCGGGCGTGGGCGACAGGGTCGAGAAAGGCCAGCCGCTGGTGCTGATCCACGCAGCCTCCCCGGAGGCGGCGCGGCGAGTCGAGCCGCGCCTGGAGCCGGCCTGGACGATAGCCTCGGAAGAGGTCGAACGGCCTCCCCACGTGCTCTACCGGGTGGACCGCGACGGCGCCGGGCCGGCGTCTTCGCCGCCGCTGCGAGCGTAATCCGCCGTTCGAGCGTTGTCCGCGATATGGAGGAACCCATCAGATGAGCGACAGCAAGCCTGGCGACACCGCCAGCGAGCAAGCGCCCCAGCCGGCGGCCGGCCGGCCGGCGGCCTCCGACGCCCTGGTTCTCGAACCCCCGAGCCCGGTCGCCGCGGTAAGTCAGGACCAGGCCGCCGCGTCCATGAAGGTGGACGACGACACGGCCAAGCAGATCACCGAGGCCGTCCAGAGCTTCGTCGACTCCCTGGTCACCATGGACGTCCACTCGCCCGACTACGAGCGCAAGGTGGAGTCGGTCAACCAGCTCGGCAACCGGGAGATCCAGCGCTCGGCCGAGGTGTCCAACCGTTTCCTGGAGCGGCCCACCACCTCACTGGAGCGCGGCCTGGGCTCTGGCTCCAACGTCTCCCAGTCACTGATTGCGCTCCGGCGCCAGGTCGAGGACCTGGACCCCGGCAAGCAGGGCTTCGAGCGCAAGTTCCTGGGCGTCTTCCCCTTCGGTAACAACCTGCGCGACTACTTCCACCGCTACCAGTCCTCACAGGCCAACCTGAACGCGATCATCCAGTCCCTCTACCACGGCCAGGACGAGCTGCGGAAGGACAACGTGGCGATCGAGCAGGAGAAGGTCAGCATGTGGGCCATGAAGGGCCGGCTGGAGCAGTACACCTTCATGGCGGCCAGACTGGACGAGGCCCTCACCTCCAAGATCCGCCAGCTGGAGCTGACAGACCCGGAGAAGGCGCGCTCACTGCAGGAGAACGTCCTCTTTTACGTGCGGCAGAAGCGCCAGGACCTGCTCACGCAGCTGGCGGTGAACATGCAGGGCTACCTGGCCCTCGACCTGGTCAGGAAGAACAACCAGGAGCTGATCAAGGGAGTCGACCGGGCGACCACAACCACGGTCTCCGCCCTGCGGACGGCCGTGATAGTGGCCCAGGCGCTCACCAATCAGAAGCTGGTGCTCGACCAGATAACCGCCCTCAACACGACGACGGGAAACCTGATCGAGTCGACGTCCAAGCTGCTGCGAGAGCAGACCGGTGTGATCCAGAGCCAGGCGGCCAGCGCGACCATCGACATCCAGAAGCTGCAGACGGCGTTCAACAACGTCTACGCCACCATCGACATGATCGACAAGTACAAGGTCAATGCCCTGGACAGCATGCAGCGGACGATCGACAGCCTCACCGGAGAGATCGACCGGGCCAAGGTCTATGTCGAGCGCCAGCGGCGGGCCGAGATCGGCCAGGCCCAGGCGGCGGC
>JALYYF010000334.1 GCA_030946725.1 Candidatus Dormiibacterota bacterium | reverse complement strand
TCGAGCGGTGCGAGAGCCAGGGAGGCCAGCACGTGGGGACGCATATCGCGCTCGGCGTCGACTCCCAGGCGGCGGCCGAGGGCCTCGACGATACCGAGCCGCATGTGCTCGCGACTGATGTGCTCCTGGGCGCGGAGTGATGGCGTGTGCCGCACCAGCCGCACCAGAGCCATCGCGCGCTCCGCTGAGCTTTGATAGGCCGCCATGTGCTGGCGCAGCCCATGGTGCACCGCTGTGATCGGTGCTTCCTCGGCGGGGCGGCCCTCGATCTCCTCGCGCAGTCGCGTCGCCCACTGATCAAGGAAGGCGAAGACCACGTCCTCCTTGGAGGAGAAGTAGCGGAAGAAGGTTCGGCGGGAGACGCCGGCGGCGGCGGCGATCTCGTCGACCGTCACCGACTCGAAGTCTCGATCGGTCAGCAGCTGCAGAGCCACCTCGGATAGCTCTGCTCGCACGGCCCGCCGCTTCCGCTCGCTGATTCCGATGGGAGCCGTCATGGGCACATCATATCTCATCCGGCACGCAGGGGCTTCATAAACACTTCATGCAGGAATAGGCACTATGTGCCAAGCTGTTGCACCTGAACAGCCGGAATCCCAACCAAGAGGAGTAGTCGAGATGGCAACCCAGAGAGCGGAGATTCGAATGGAGCAGCCGGAGACCAGAGAAGTCGGCTGGCGGTCCGACTTCAACTGGGGGCGGCTGCTGGCCGTCGGCGCCGGGGCGGTGGTCGCCAGCACGATCGCCAACGTCCTGATCGCCAGAGCGCTTGCCAGTCTGTTCCAGGTCCCCGCAGCGTTCACGTTCCTGCAGCCGGGGCCCGTGGGCTCGCTGACGGTGCTGGGCGTCACGGGTGCGGTCGTCGTCTTCGCGGCTCTGACTCGCCTTCGCCCCGATCCGGTCCGGGCCTTCACCGTCGTGGCGGCGATCGGGCTCGTGATCTCCTGGGTGCCCGACCTGGTCGTGTACGCCAGCGGCGCTCCCGGCGCCACCCTCGCCGGGATCCTGAGCCTGATGTCCCTCCACGTTGTGGCCGCCGGTCTCGCGGTCTTCCTGCTCGGCCGCTACGGTCTCCCCACCCGCAGCGGGAGGCAGTAGCTCATGGCATCTACCGAAGAAGTCATCACCACGCGCGGGCTGACCAAGCGGTACGGGACGGACATCCTCGCGGTCGCGGACCTTGACCTGTCCGTGCGGCGAGGCGAGGTCTACGGCTTCCTGGGCCTGAACGGCGCCGGGAAGACGACCACCCTGCGCATGCTCTTGGGCCTGATCCGTCCCACCTCCGGCACGGCGGTGGTAGCCGAGCATCGGCCCGGAGACCCGGCCGGCCTGGCCCAGATCGGCTCGCTGGTGGAGGCCCCCGCCTTCTATCCCTACCTCTCCGGTCGGGAGAACCTGCGGGTCATCGCCACCTACGCGGGAGTCCCGCACAGCAAGGTGGATCCTGCTCTCGAGGAGGTCGAGCTGCTGGATCGCGGCAAGGACAAGTTCGGCACCTACTCGATGGGCATGAAGCAGCGGCTGGGAGTGGCCGCCGCCCTGCTCAAGGAGCCAGAGCTGCTGATCCTGGACGAGCCCACCAACGGCCTCGACCCCCAGGGCGTGGTCGAGATGCGGAGCTTGATCCGCCGGCTGGGCACGGGCTCCCGCACCGTGCTGCTCTCCAGCCACCTCCTGAGCGAGATGGAGCAGGTCTGCGACCGGGTCGGCATCATCCGCCACGGAAGGCTGGTGAGGGAAGGGACCGTGGACGAGCTGCGGGGTGAGCCGGCTCTCACCGTCCGGGCCACGCCGGTGGACGCGGCACGGCGCTCGCTGGAGGGGATGCTGGGTGCCGGCGCGGTGACCGCCGTGGACGGCACCCTGCGCGTGGCCGCCGACCCCGAGAGCGCCGCCGACATCAACGCCATGCTGGTCCAGGCGCACATCCGGGTCAGCGAGCTGCGGCCCGCGGAACGCTCGCTGGAGGACGTCTTCCTCCAGGTCACCGGAGA
This sequence comes from Candidatus Dormiibacterota bacterium, assembly GCA_030946725.1. Taxonomy (GTDB): domain Bacteria; phylum Chloroflexota; class Dormibacteria; order Dormibacterales; family Dormibacteraceae; genus Nephthysia. The sequence continues at coordinate 149 of JALYYF010000334.1, read as the reverse complement.
AGGAGAAGCAGCATGATCGCCACCTTTCGCGCCGAGATCCGCAAGTTGTGGCAACGCCCGGCGGTCTGGGTCCTTGGCGGGATCCTGCTGGTCCTGGTTGTCCTCTTCGGCTACGCCGTGGAGTGGATCCAGTACGCCACCGCGTCGGC
>JALYYF010000305.1 GCA_030946725.1 Candidatus Dormiibacterota bacterium | reverse complement strand
CAGCCGACCACCTCCCCCTTGCGTTCGCTGTAAAATTGCCCTAGCGTTTTCGCACCGCACCGCGGTGCTTGCCCCCGCCAGGGCACCTGAAGCTGCTTGCTTTTGATCCCCACCTTTCTTCCCGCCACGGCGGTGGCTGGTGATCCAGCCACATGAGCGCCCCCAATCCCGGCGACATACTCCCTCTCTGGCAACCCGAGTTACCAGGCGAGGAGATCCAAACGGGCCGGCTGGGGATCCGCGTGCGCCCCAACAGCCCCGCGGCCGCCAAGCTCGCCTTCATCCCGAACGGGCACGAGTGGCTGCGCCAGGTGCTGGAAGAGCGCCGCGAGATCGACGGCACCTACACCGTGAGCCGGCCGGACAGGCCGCTCGAGTTCATCGGCCAGGTCGACCAGACGCTGCTGACCGGCCGCCTGGGCCGGACCCCGCGCGGTCTCGCGCTGGAGATAACGGACATGGCGCAGCTGGAAAAGGAGTACGTGATAGAGAAATCGCGTCTCCACCTCTCCTACAAGGAGCTGGCGCTGGTCGAGCAGTGGGACGGCGAGCTCGAGGGCTTCACGGCGCTGCTCCTGCGCGAGCAGGCCAAGTCGCTGCCCATCCTGGATTCGACGATCCGCTTCATAGAACACCTCCGCGACTACCGCGAGAAGCTCGCCGAGGCGACGGTGCGCCGCTACGAGGCCACCGAGCAGTGGATCGAGTGCCCACGCTGCGAGAACATCGCGCCCACCTCCAACGGCATCCACTGCCCTGAGTGCGGTGAGGACATGCGCGGCGGTGAGTACGTGCGCGCTGCGCTGCAGCTGGTCGACAACGTCGACGCCCGCATCTACCGGGGGATCGATTCCCTGACCGTCCGCTCGGCCGGCTCCCCGGAGTACCGGGGGATGACGCTTGAACGCGCGCACGGGAGCACGCTCTGGGTGTCGTTCCGGCGCTACGATCCGCTGCCCGACGAGGGTGTCGTGCTGCCGACGGCAAGCGTCGAGATGTTTGAGGCCCAGCGCTCGGTCATCCGGCAGCTGCAGATCGGCTCACCGCGTACAGGCGCCCTGGCCGCGGAGCTGGCCGACCCCGGCTGGCTGGGTTCCCCACCGCGCGTGCCGCTGGAAGGCAAGCGGGCTCACCATCTGCCCGATCCGAACGAGGAGCAGGCGGAGGCGGTGGCCCGCGTCATGGGCATGCGGCCCGGGCAGCTGTACATGATCCAGGGGCCGCCCGGGACCGGCAAGACGACCGCCATCGTGGAGTCGATCCGACGCATCCTGGCTCGCAACCACGACGCCTCGATCATCCTTTCCTCGCACTCCAATGACGCGGTCGACACCGGGCAGGAGAGGCTGCTGGGCTTCTCCCACGTCCGCCAGGCCCGCATCGCCGAGCCCGCGAAGGTGCCCCGCCGCCTCCGCCACACGCTGGTCGAGGGCGACGACCTCGAGCCCTACAACCTGGTCGCCGGGACGGTGAACCGGCTGGCGATCGACTCCCGCCTTCGCTTCCGGATCTTCGACTGGCTGATCCTGGACGAGGCCAACAAGGTGCGCGCCAACGAAGCGCTGGCGCTGATGCCGCTGGCCAAGCGCTGGGTGATGATCGGCGACATGAACCAGTTGCCCCCGGTCATGGAGGAGGCGGCGCTCGGGTTCGAGATCCGCAGCCCGCTCGACGAGCTGGTGCGCGACGCCAGCTTCTACGGCTGGGTCTGGGAGCAGGTGCCCTCGACCTCGCGGATCATGCTGCCCCGCCAGTACCGAATGCGCGAGCCGATCGGCCGGGTGGTCTCCGATCTCTTCTACGACGGCAAGCTGATCCACGAGGCTGAGCACCAGCGGATGCCGCTGCCCTGGCCCTTCGACCGCGAGCTGGTCTGGGTGGACACCGGCGCGCAGGATGAGTACCGCGACGCCCAGAGGTCGGTGGCCAACGAGTTCGAGGTGGCCCTCTGCAAGGACATCACGACCATCATTCGCAAGCGCGTCCGCAAGGCGAAGCTGGCGGTGATCGCGATGTACAACTCGCAGGTCAACCGGCTGGTGGCGGCGCTGAAGGGCATCGTGCCGCCCGACGACGTGGAGTCCGTCGACGCCTTCGAAGGGCGTGAGTCGGACGCCGTCATCCTCTCCCTTGTCCGCTCCAACGACCGGGCGGCGATCGGCTTCCTCAACGACCCCAACCGGGTCAACGTCGCCATCTCCCGCGCCAAGAAGCTGCTGGTGATCGTCGGCGACTCCAAGACCGTGATCGGCGGAGCGCCTGAGCTGTTCGGGCCGCTCTTCGAGCACGCCAAGGAGGAGGGGCTGGTCGCGGGTGTGGGGGCAGTGGTCACAGCCTGCCAGCGGGTCGGGATCCGCTCGCAGGTACAGAAGCTCTCCCGGCCCAAGCGGGGCGAGCGCAACCGCCGCAGGCGGCGCCGGCGCCTGCGAGAGCAGACCGGCGGCGAGGTGCTGGAGCCGGCCGAGTCGGTCGCGCTCGATGAGGGGGTGGCCGTGGTCGACGACGCCCGCCGCGCCGCGGACCACGCCGAGGAGATCGGCGCTCCCGAGGGGACCGAGGTCCGCGAGCCCGGTCGCAGGTCGCGGCGGCGGGGAGGGCGCCGCAGGCAGGCGGCCGAGGG
>JALYYF010000293.1 GCA_030946725.1 Candidatus Dormiibacterota bacterium | reverse complement strand
GATAGACGTGCTGGTCTTAGAGTTTGCCCAGGGCTCGGGCGGCTCGGACCAGTGAGGCTATGGTTCCCGCGTGCTCGATGGTGCCGTCCAGGGCGGCTTCCAGGGCCTCGTCGAAGGGGAGCTCGCGCAGGACCATGTCCCTCTCGTAGCCCTCGGGGGTGCGCTGAACGCGGCTGAGGCCGCGGGCCAGGAAGTGGTGCTGACGCCCCGTGATCAGGGCGGTCCCGCGCGTAAAGCCGAGCGGCTTCCACTCCTCGGCGATCAGCCCGGCCTCCTCCTGCAGTTCGCGCTGAGCACCGGCCAGCGGATCCTCGCGCGGCTCCAGCGTCCCGGCCGGCACCTCCCAGGCCGAGATCTTCCAGGCATGTCGCCACTGCCGGACCAGGACCGTGCCCCCGCGCTGGTCGAAGGGGACCACGAACACGGAATCGGGGCTCTCGACGACGCGGTAGTCAGCCTCCTCGCCGTCAGGCCAGCGAACCCGGTCGCTGCGCAGCGCGATGCTGGCCCGGCGCGCCACCTCCTCGCTGCCCACGACCTCGAAGGGCGGCTGCGGCGCTCGTTCCAGCTTCACCCGGACGCCCCGGCGATGGTGGCCGCCACCGCTGCGGCCGCGGCGGCCACGTGGCGGGGGTCGGCGCCGTAGTCCAGCGGAGACTTCTGAGTGAGGAATCGCTTCATGTCTTCGAGCAGCTCGGGGTGGTCGTCGATGAAGTGCGTGGTGAGCCGGCCGGCCTTGAAGTCCGCGCTCTCCAGGATGGCGCGATGGTAGGGGATGGTCGTGGCCGGACCGACCAACACGAACTCCGCCAGCGCGCGCCGCGCCCGGGCGATCGCCTCCGCCCGATCGGAGCCGTGCACGACCAGCTTGGCGACCAGGGAGTCGTAGTTGGGAGGCACCTCGGAGCCGGGACCGAAGCCTGAATCCACGCGCACTCCCGGACCCCCGGGCGTGACCCAGCGCGCGATGCGGCGGGGATTGGGGATGAAGCGCCGGGCGGGGTCCTCGGCGTTGATGCGCATCTCGATGGAGTGCCCGGTCCAGGTCACCTCTTCCTGGCTGAAGGAGAGCGGCAGCCCGCTGGCGACGCGGATCTGCTCCTTGACCAGGTCGATGCCCGTCACCTGCTCGCTGATGGGGTGCTCTACCTGGAGCCGCGCATTGACCTCCAGGAAGTAGAAGTCGCCCCGGCTGAAGATGAACTCGACCGTGCCCGCGTTGACGTAGCCGGCCGCCCTGACCGCCCGCACCGCCGCCTCGCCCATGCGCTCCCGAATCTCGGCCGTGACCGCCGGCGACGGGGTCTCCTCCATGATCTTCTGGTGCCGGCGCTGGATCGAGCACTCGCGCTCGCCCAGGTGCGCGACGTTGCCGTGCCGGTCGGCGATGATCTGGATCTCGACGTGGCGGGGATCCCGGACGTACTTCTCGACGTAGACAGTGGGGTCGCCGAAGGCGGAACGGGCGGCGTTGCGGCTGCTCTCGATGGCCGCCCCCAGCTCGCCCTCCTTCTCGACGATCTTCATGCCGATTCCCCCGCCGCCGCCCGAGGGCTTGACGATCACGGGAAAGCCGATCTCCCGCGCCGCCCGGGCCGCCGCCTCGGGCTCCTCCAGGGCGCCGGTGCCGGGCGTGACCGGCACCCCGTGGGACTCGGCGAGGGCCCGCGCCTCCACCTTGGAGCCCATGGCGCGCATGGCGTCCGCCGGGGGGCCGATGAAGGCGAGGCCGGCGGCGGCGCATGCCTCGGGAAACTCGGGCCTCTCGGAAAGGAACCCATAGCCGGGATGGATGGCCTGCGCGCCCACGTCGCCGGCCAGCTTCACGATCTTCTCCAGCTGCAGGTACGACTCGCTCGGCGCCGCCGGGCCGATGTGGTGCGCCTCGTCGGCATAGCGGGCGTGGACCGCGTTGCGGTCGGCGTCAGAGTAGATGGCGACGGTCTCGATCCCGAGCTCGGCGCAGGCCCGCATGACGCGGACCGCGATCTCACCCCGGTTGGCGACGAGGACCTTCTTGAATAGCTTCTGTTTCATGGTCAGAGCGGGGCCGGCTCAGCGGCCGCGGCTAACAGGGTAAGGCCCGCAACGTCACCGGCCGCGCCTTTACACGGAATGGACGGCCGGGTGGATACACTCCGCCGGTGCCGGAGCCCAAGGAGCAACTGGCCGGCCTTCTGGTCCGGATGCGCCCGGTGCTGGCGGACGCGCCCTGCATATTCGTCACACGCTCCTCCGTCGACTGCAACGCCCTCCAGGGGGCGCTCGCCAGCTTTCGGGAGGCCGAGGGAGTGACGCTGATCCTGGAAGGCGAGCCGGCAGTCCTGGAGGCCGCTCCGCGCTGGGCGCGGATCACCCTGACCGTGCACTCTTCCCTGACCGCGGTCGGCTTCATCGCCCGGGTGGCCACGGCGCTGGCGGAAGCCGGCATCAGCTGCAATCCTGTCTCCGCCTGGTATCACGACCACCTCTTCGTTCCCTGGGAACAACGCGAGCGTGCGCTGGATGTCCTCCGGATGCTGTCCCGTGGCCAGCGCTGAAGGAGACTCGCCGAGCGCGGTACGTTAGCTGCGTGAAGTTGCGGAGGTCGCGCACGTCCCGCCTGCGAGCGCTGGACGAGCGGCTGCTGCGGCGTCTCTCGCGCCCCCGGCGCACTCGGCTCGACCGCTCGATGGCCCTCCTGAGCCGTTCCGCGGACCGCGGCCTGCTATGGCTCGGCGTGGCAGCCTTGCTTGCCGCCCTACCCGGGACCGGCACGCGGGCCGCCCGGCGCGGTCTTCTGTCGCTGGCCGCCGCCTCGGCTCTCGCGAACGGGCCTCTGAAGGCTTTCAGCGGCCGCCGACGCCCCACGGAATTGCGCTCGCCTTCCGCCGCGCGCTGGGTTCGCCGGCCGGTGACGTCGTCGTTTCCCTCGGGCCACTCGGCCTCCGCCTTCGCCTTCGCGACAGGAGCGGCTCTCGAGGCCCCAGCGCTGGCTATCCCCCTGCTGGCCCTGGCCGGCGCCGTCGCTTACTCGAGGACATACAACCGGGTCCACTATCCCAGCGACGTGGCTGCCGGCGCCGCGCTTGGAGTGGCGACCGCGGTGGCGACCGGGCATGTGTCGTCGGAGCTGCCCAAGCGCGTGCGGCAGGTCCTCGACTGCCGTCATGAAGGGTGGCCCTCGCTGCAGTTCCGGCACGCGGTGCTGGTATTCAGCCCGCACGCCGGCCGCGCCGCCCAGGGCCTGAGCCGAGCGCGCACCGCCCTCGAGGCCTCCGGCATCCGCGTCGTGCACGAGCTGCACGTGGACCAGGTCGGGCGCCTCCGCGACGTGCTGGCGAACCAGCCCCACGAGCAGCTGCTGGTGGTGGCCGCCGGCGGCGACGGGACGGTGGGGTCCGTCGCCGACGTCCTGGCTGGCAGCGGCGTCGTCATGGGCGTCATACCGCTCGGCACCTCCAACGACTTCGCCCGCTCACTCGGCATCCACACCCGTGTCGACCGGGCGATCGCGCTGTTCAAGCAGGGCAAGGTCTCGACCATCGACCTCGGCCTCATGGATCCCTCCGAAGGCAGGAGCATGCACTTCGTGCACGCGGCCACGGCGGGCCTCAACGTGAGCTTCGCCAGGCTCGCCACCCAGGCCTCCTTCCGAAGGCGGCTGGGAAGGCTGACATACGCGGCCGCCGCCATCGTGGCTCTCCGCGACCGCCGGCCCTTCCGCTGCGAGCTGGTGGTTGACGACCGGGCCGAGGAGGTCGAGCTGACCCACCTCTCGATCATCAACGCGCCCGTCTTCGGCGGCGTCCTCGGCATGCGGCTGCGCAATTCCAGCGTGGACGACCGGCTGCTGGACGTCCTGGCGGTCGAGAACCACGCGCTGCGGCGAGCCCTCGCGCGGGCGGCCCTGCAGGGGCTCGTGCGCGCGGGAGGCGAGGTGTCCGGGAT
>JALYYF010000283.1 GCA_030946725.1 Candidatus Dormiibacterota bacterium | reverse complement strand
GTGGCTGTCAAGCTCTCCCATCGCCAACGTCAGGCCTCAGCTACGCGTGAGGCGATCGCCAGGACTGCTCTCCAGCTGTTCGCCGATCGTGGATATGTTGCGACGACGATTCAGGCGATCTCTGAGGCGGCCGACATCCCTGCGCCCACCATCTATTCAGCGCTGGGCAGCAAGCCGGCGATTCTGGAAGAGATTCGCCGACTCTGGCTCGCCGAGGCGAGCGTTGAGGAGCTGTACGCGCAAGCCCTGACCAAGAGGGAGCCGGCAGAGCGTCTGCGGCTCGCCGCCAAATGGACCAGACGTCAAATGGAGCTGGGCCACGACGTTATCACCGTGTACCAGGAGGCAGCCCGAGCCGATCCACGCGCACGCGCCCTATGGGCCGACGCGCTCGCCGGACGCGAGGCAGCGGTCCGGACGCTGCTCACATCGATGGGGGAGTGCTTGCGGCCTCGTTTGGACGTGAAGCAAGCCATGGATCTCTACGTCGTCGCCACACTTCCCGAGGTCTTCCGGAGCCTGGTTCTCGAACGAGACTGGTCGCCTGACGAATACGAGGCATGGCTGGCGGAGAGGCTCGAAGCCGAACTACTTGGAGGCTGATCCATGCTGCCCGAGCGCCTGATCCTGAAGAGTGGTAACCCTTTCAGGGTGTCGCTACACCCGGGGACAGGACAAACCAAGGGCGCCAGCGTCCGATCATGTGGCGACGGGCGCGAACGCAAGGGTTTGTCCCGGGCGCGAAGCGCCAACGGCCGACGTAGCCTGAGCCGGAGGTACGGGTTTTCGACCTCCCCCAGACGGGGGAGGGAAGACGCGTCCGTGGTCACCCGAGCGCCACGATGGCACCGAACTCCTCCAGCACTTATGCTTTCGCCGCGCGGGCGAGGGAGCCCCGCCCAATCGTTTCGGAGGCCTCGTGCGACCGTACGTCTATCGAGCCGCGGGCGTCAGCGGAGGACACCGGGCTCTGCTCTCAAGGCTTGGACTGCTTTGCGCCGTCCTGCTGTTCCTCCCCGGGACTGCTGTCTTCTCTTCCGTGGCCGCAGGCATCCTCTTTCCTACCGCGGCGAGCGCGCCCCCGGCCTCCGAGCTGGCATCCCCGGATGCGACCCCGGCACCCATCTCCACCGCTGTAGCGGAGGCGGCATCGGCGACCGCCGCACCGGTGGTTCCCGCCCCGCCTCCGGGACCTGATTCCCGTCTGCTTGCGGCGCTCCAGGCGCTGGTCGCCGACACCAGGGCCCGAGTGGGCGTCGCCGTCATGGACCTGCGCGGGCCGCAGCCAAAACGCACAGAGCTCAACGGCGGCGCCACCTTCGGAGCGGCCAGCACCTACAAGTTCGTGGCTTTGATGGCGACTGCGGAGCGCATCGCGGCCGGATCCATGAGACCTGGCGACCGCCTCTGCTTCCGCCCCAGTCAGGCCGAGGACGGCTGGTTCAAGGACTACAGGCCGGGCCAGTGCTTCACGCGGCACGTCCTTGCGACGCGAGCTGCGCAGTACTCCGACAACACGGCCGGCCACATCCTGGTCGACAGCCTGGGTGGCGGCCGGGCCCTCAACGGCTACGCTCGCACCCACGGAGCCACCCGCTCCGCCTTCTACTACCCCAACCGGACCACGGCGGCCGACCTGGCCACGCTGTGGACCGCCGAGGCGCAGGGCCAGGCCGGCGGCCAGGGCGCCCAGCAGTGGCTCTATCCACTGCTGACCAGGACCGCCTTCGAGGCGGGAATCCCGGCCGGGGTCCCGAGCGCGGCGCGGGTCGTCCACAAGGTCGGGTGGATCGACTCCACTGTGAACGACGCCGCGCTCGTCACGGCTCCGGGCGCCCGCTACGTACTCGTTGTCACCACCGACGGACTCGGTGGTGAGCCAGGCTGGACCCTGGTGGCCCGCATCTCCGCGGTGGTCTGGAGATACGAGACCTCCTAGCTGCGGCGCCGCGGCCTCGACGGATGAGCGCGCCCTAAGCCGCTGTGCTCAGGTTGTTGACGATGGTGTTGAAGACCGTCTGGAGCTGGGTGCCGAAGGCGGTGAGGGCGACCACGACGCCGACGGCGATCAGGACGATGATCAGTGCGTACTCAACCATGCCCTGTCCCCGCTGCGTCAGGTGATCGGCGGG
>JALYYF010000042.1 GCA_030946725.1 Candidatus Dormiibacterota bacterium | reverse complement strand
CGGAGAGTCCCGAGACCAGTGGCGTGTCGGCGCCTGCCCAGGAGATGAAGATTCGGGTCACGGGGCGATGGCGGCAGATTGTCGGGCCAGCCCGCCCGGATGTCCAATCCTGAGGTCCGCTCAGCGGGCCGATTGTCCCTCTCCCTTGCGGGAGGGTGGGGAGGGGACCCTTGCCACCCGGCCGGCGCTAGGCTGCTCGCCGTGCGAGTGGGGATCGACACCGGGGGCACCTTCACGGACCTGGTCTCCCTCGACGAGCAGGGTAACCTCAGCCGGCTCAAGATCCCCAGCACGCCCGGCGACCCGGCCAGGGCGCTGATCGAGGGCCTCGGCCGGACGCTCCAGGCTGCCGGCGGCGGAGGCCGCCTGGAGGCGGTCGCCCACGGCACCACGGTGGCCACCAACGCGATGCTTGAGCAGCGCTTCCAGAGCCTGGCGCTGGTCACCACGCGCGGCTTCCGGCACGTGCTGGAGATCGCCCGCCAGAGCGTTCCCTCCGGCTACGGGAACTCCTACTTCTGGGTCAAGCCGGACCGGATCGTGCCCCTGGAGCGGGTGCGCGAGGTGAGCGAGCGGCTCGACCACCGGGGCCGTGTGATCACGCCACTCGATGAGGACGACGCGCGCGCGTGTGCGAAGTGGCTGCGCGAGGCGGGCGTCAGGGTCGCCGGCGTCTGCCTCCTTCACTCCTACGCCAACCCCGCCCACGAGCACCGCCTCCGCGAGATCCTGCTCGACGAGCACCCTGACCTGGTGCTCTCGCTCTCATCGGAGGTCTGGCCGGAGTACCGCGAATACGAGCGGACGGTCACGACGCTGGTCGACGCCTTCGTCAAGCCCCACGTCTCCGGCTACCTGGGACGTGCGCAGGAGCGGTTGCGTCAGGACGCGCCGGGAGTGCCGCTGCTGATCATGAAGTCGAACGGCGGCGTCATGCCCGCCGCGGCGGTCGCCGCCCGACCCATCTCGACCGCTCTCTCGGGCCCCGCGGCGGGCGCACTCGGCGCCTCCTGGCTGGCCCAGCAGGCCGGGTTCCAGCGCGTCATCACCATCGACACCGGCGGCACTTCCACGGATGTGTGTTTGGTCGAAGGCGCCGAGCCGCAGCTGACCAGGGAGGGGCGGATCGGACCCTACCCGGTCCGGGTGCCCATGATCGACATCGTCTCGGTTGGCACCGGCGGCGGCTCCATCGCCTGGGTCGGGCCCGAGGGCGGTCTCCGGGTCGGCCCGCGCAGCGCCGGCGCCGACCCCGGGCCGATGGCATACGGCCGGGGCGGAGACCAGCCGACCGTGACCGACGCCGCGCTCTACCTGGGCAACCTGCCGGAGAGCCTGGTCGGAGGCGAGGTGCGGCTCCGCCGCGACCTGGCCGCCCGTGGCATCGAGCGGATCGGAGAGGCGCTTCGAATCGACGCCCAGGCGGCCGCCCGGGGGATCCTCGAGCTCTCGGCTCACAACCAGGCCAACGCCGTCCAGCAGCTGACCGTGAAGCGGGGCATCGACCCGGCCGGCGACACGCTCGTCGCCTTCGGCGGAGCGGGGCCGCTGCAGGCCTGCGACATCGCCTCGATCCTGGGCCTGGAGACGGTGCTCATCCCGCCCGCGCCGGGTAATCTCTCCGCCTTCGGCCTCCTCGCCGTGGACCTGAAGGACGACTACGTGACCACGCTCGTGCGCCGTCATGACGAGGTCGACGCGAAGGAGGTGGCGGAGACGTTCGAGCGCCTGGAAGCCGCGGCGCTGGCCTCGCTGCGGGCGCAGGGGGTGGGGCAGGAGCGCATCAGGCTGGTTCACAGCGTGGACGTCCGCTACCTGGGCGAGGCGCACGAGATCTCGGTCGACGCCGGGCGGCCGTTCGAGCCGGAGCTGGCGGTGCGAAGCTTCCACGACGCGCACGAGCGCGTCTACGGCTACGCGTATCGGGAACGCGAGGTGGTCGAGTTCGTGAACTGGAAGGTGACGGGGGTCGGCATGATCGAGCGGCCTCCTCTGAAGCCGCCGGCCGGGGACACCGCTACGCGCCCCCGACAGGCGGCTCGCGAGGGACCCCTCCGCCACCGGCGCGACGAGCTCCCGGCCGGCTTCCGCGGCCGCGGCCCCGCCATCGTCGACGAGTACGGATCGACCACGGTGGTGAACGCCGACTTCGACCTCGAGGTCGACCGCCTCGGCAACCTGGTCCTACGCCGGGTCCGCCATGGCCGCGGTTGACCCCATCGTCCTCCAGATCGTGGAGGGCACCCTCGCGTCCGTCGAGGCCGAGGTGGAGACGGCGATCGAGCGCACCGCCCGCTCGCCGATGATCCGGGACCAGCACGACTACCGTGCCGGCATCCACGACCGCCGCTGCCGCAAGCTGACCGGCCGCTCCTACTCGGCCATGGTCCAGCCCGTGGTCCGCGACTTCCCGCTGGAGTCCATGCGCGAGGGCGACGTCTTCTACCACAACGACGTCTACCTCTCGGAGGGCTCTGTCGGCCACCTTCCGGACCTGACCACCACCGTCCCCGTCTTCCATGAGGGCGAGGTGGTGGCATTCGTCCAGGCCTTCGGGCACCACGACGACATCGGGGGCATGGTGCCGGGCTCGATGCCGGCGCACGCCACCTCGGTCTTCCAGGAGGGGCTGATGGTGCCGCCCGTGCGGCTCTTCAGCGAAGGGCGCAGGAACGAGGACCTCTACCGCGTGATCGTGCGCAACTCGCGGACGCCGGAGTCGTTCGCCGGCGACCTCGACTCCGAGGTCGCCGCCTGCCAGATGGGCGCCCGCCGCCTGCGCCGTTTGTTCGAGCGCTACGGCGGGGAGACCGTCGAGGACTGCTTCGACGCACTGGTGAAGCGCTGCGCGGACATCTTCCGGCGGGAGATCCTGCCCCGCGTCCCGGACGGGACCTACGAGTTCGAGGACTACATCGAGCACGACGGCGTCGAGCCACCCCGGCTGCACGTGCTGCACATGACGATGACCAAGACCGCGGACCGGATCGTCTGCGATCTCAGCGGCACCGGCGCCCAGGCGCGCGGGCCGATCAACCACGCCGGCGACTACGCGGACGGCCTCTTCCTGCGCAAGTGGATGGCCTGCATCCTGCGCAACCTGGCGGAGTCCCCCGAGCGTGCCGCCGAGCTGGACATCAACGAGGGCGTCTGCGAGATCCTGGAGCTCCGCTTTCCGCCTCGCGGCACGCTGGTGACGCCGGAGTTCCCGGCGCCGACCAACGCCCGCTCCTTCCTGATCCTGCGGCTGCTGGGCGTCTTCGCGGGCTGCCTGGCTCAGGCCGTCGGCGGCCGCATGCCGGCGGACCAGGAGACCATCCGCTACTGGGGCGTGCACGGGCGCGACGAGCAGGGGCGCTGGTACCTGCTGCGCGAGGTGCTCGGGGGCGGCTCCGGCGGCCGCTTCTACGCGGACGGCTCGGATGCGATCCACATCGTGCCCGACTCCAAGAACCTGCCCGCGGAGTTCGCGGAGACGCGCTTTCCGATCCTGATCGAGAAGCTCGCGCTGGCCACGGACTCGGGAGGTCCCGGCAAGCGCCGGGGCGGCCTCGGCTACGACAAGCACATCCGGGTGCTGCGCGACGCCTACTTCGTCTCCACCGCAGACCGGGCGCGCCTCGGCTGCTACGGCGTCGCCGGCGGCATGGCGGGGCTGCCCTACCAGGCCTCGGCGGGCGGTGAGGTGCTGCCGGGACTGAACGACGACGTACCCCTGGCGGCCGGCACCGTCCTGCGCCTGCGGACCACGGGCGGCGGCGGCTGGGGAGACCCCTTCGAGCGAGAGCCGGAGCTCGTCCTGCAGGACGTGGTCAGAGGGCTGGTCTCGGAGGAATCCGCCG
>JALYYF010000277.1 GCA_030946725.1 Candidatus Dormiibacterota bacterium | reverse complement strand
CCGATGGCGCTGCTGCTGACTCGCGTCGAGAACCGAGCGGCCCGCACCGCCCTGGTTCTGAACGTCGGGGTGCTGCTCTTCTACGCCCTGATCGAGTCGCTCTATGTCGTGCTGGAGTCTGGACTGGGGGTCGAGGGCGACTGGCTGACCAGCGTCTGGCTCAACTACGGCCTCCCCTTGGTGGCGGCCGTGGGTGTGACCCTGGCTGTCCCTCCCCCTTGCGCGGAGGGTAAGGGAGGGGGTCCCGGCGGTGCCGCGACTGACGGCGGTAGATCTTGATGATTCATCGCGCGGGCACAGCGAACCGACTACGTATGGTCCTTTGAAGAGACCCCCTCCCTACCCTCCCCGCAGGGGGGAGGAAGATTCCTGGATTGGCGTTGCCATTCGGTCAGGAAGCCGGCTTCGGTGACGGTTGGTGGGAGGCCGAGCGCTCGGGCCAGGCGGGTTACGTGGGGGGGTTCCAGGCCGGCCTCCTCCAGAAGGGCCTGGGCGGCGAAGGCGTCCGCGGTGGGGCCGGAGTGGCGGACGGCGCCGTGGGAGAGGACGACGGTGGTTGGACAAGCTTCGGCGACGAAGTCCATGTCGTGGGTGACGACCAGCACCAGGCGGTCGTGTTCCGCCAGCGCCTCCACCAGGCGCCTCAGCCGCCGCCGGGAGGGCTGGTCCTGGCCCAGGGTGGGCTCGTCCAGGACCACGATCGGCGGCTCAGACGCCAGCGCCGAGGCGATCGCCACCCACTTGCGCTCGGAAAGACCCAGGTCGTGGGGATGCACCTCTTCCTTCCCTGCCAGACCGCAGAGCTCCAGCGCCCGTCCGACCGCCGGCTGAACCTCCTCAACCGAGCGGCCGAGGGCCCGCGGGCCGAAGGACACCTCCGCCCGTACGGTCCTCTCGAAGAGCTGGTCGTCGGGGTTCTGGAAGGCGTAGCCGACGATCCGCGCCATCCCGGCGACCGAGGTGCGCGCAACTTCGGTGCCGGCGACGGCGACGGTGCCGGCATGGGGACGCAGAAGGCCGTTCAGGAGCTTGGTCAGCGTTGTCTTGCCGGCCCCGTTCTCGCCCACCAGGGCGATCACGCCTCCTGAGAGCGCGAGCGTCAGTCCGGCTGCGGGGTAGACCTCAACGCCTCCGGGATACGCGAAGCGCACGCCCTCCAGTCGTAGGTCAGGCACGCGAAGCCTCGAACGCAGGCACGGCCTCCAGGAGGCTGACGGGCCACGGCTTTGGGAGGCCGGCCTCGCGGGCCAGCCGGGTATAGGCCGGCAGACCGACCACCTCGGCGACCGCTTCGTCGTTGAACACCCGCTCCGGGCTGCCGTCCGCCAGCAGCCGGCCCCCGGCCATGGCGATGATCCGCGGACAGAGCTCGCACAGCTTCTCCAGCCTCTGCTCCACCATCACGATCGTCAGGCCGCGGCTGTGCAGGTCGGCGAGAACCGCGAAGATGTCGGAGGTCCCCGCCGGATCCAGCTGCGAGGTCGGCTCGTCGAGCAGGAGCAGGCGCGGGCGCATGGCGAGCAGGGAGGCCAGCGCCAGCCGCTGCAGCTGACCCCCGCTGAGCTCCATGGGATGGCGGCCGGCGAGGCCGTCGAGGCCTACCAGCCGAATCGCCTCCTCGACCCGCTCGTCAACCTCGGCAAGTGGTAGACCGTGGCACTCGGGCCCGAAGGCGATCTCCTCGTCCACCCGCTCGCGGGCACCGGAGACCTGCGTGAAGGGGTTCTGGAAGAGCAGCCCGACCTCCGCGGATCTCTCCGCGACCTTGACGCTTCGCGAGTCACGTCCGAAGACGGTGACGCTGCCTCGGAGCCTGCCGCCGAAGAAGTGGGGAGCCAGGCCCATGGCCAGCAGACACAGCGTGGACTTGCCTGCGTTGGTGGGCCCGACCACGCCCACCCACTCACCCTCCGTGACGGAGAGCGTCAGGTCGATCACTGCGTCGCTCTCGGCCTCCTCGTATCGATAGCCGGTGCGGTCCATCGCCAGGGCGGGTTCGCTCATCTCCAGCCCAGCACCCTCAGCGCGACGGCCAGGGGCACGAGAAGCAGCAGTCCCCAGCGCAGCGCCCGCTGAGGACCGCTGTCCGGGAAGACGTGGCGGGGGATCCTCCGAACCGGGAGGCCGAAGCCGCGCACCTCCAGGGCCATCGCCCTCTCCTGGGTTGCAACCAGCGAGGAGAGGACCAGTGGCAGGAGCAGGGGCAGGTAGGCGCGGGCGCGCCGCGGCAGTGACCCCTCCGTCTCCAGTCCGCGGGCGCGCTGCGCGTCCTGGATGCGGGTGGCGGTCTCCAGAGTCTGGGGGATGATCTGGAGCGCCGACTGCAGCACGTAGCCCATGCGCGGGGAGAGGCCGCGCTGCATCAGCGCCTCGGCCAGGTCCGCCGGTCGCGTGGTGAAGCTGAGCAGGAAGGTCGCCGTCACCAGGCAGGTTATCCGCAGCGCGGCCAGGACGGCGATCAGCAGCCCCTCCTGGTAGAAGGCGATCGGTCCAAGCGCGAAGGCCAGCGTGCGGTTGGACGGATTGGCGAATCCCTGGACCACCAGCAGCAGCGCGACGATGGGCAGCAGGATCACCACCGCCGCCGCACCCAGGCGCCGCAGAACCCCGGCCAGGGCGCACAGGAAGAGCAGCAGGAGTTCCAGCGCCACGACCCAGGCCAGGGACGGCACAGTGAAGGCCAGCGCGATGGCGCTGAGGGTCAGCGCGCCCTTGGTGATCGGGTGTGCTCGATGGAGGAGGCTGTGCCCCTCCGCGTAGAGGCTGAGGCCTCCTGCCACCGCTGAGCTCGGGCTGCGGTCTAGACGCTGCCCGTGGCGGCGTGAACCGGCTCCGGCTCGACTTCTTCCGGCCGCCGGTAGAGCGCGAACAGCGATCGGAAGCGTCTCGGAAGTCCCTGGTAGATCAGCAGCGCCACGAGCACGGTGATCAGCTTGTCGGGCAGATCGCCGGCCGCCTCGTCCAGGTAAGCCGCGAGCCAGGTCGGGACCCCGGACTTGACCAGGCCGGCGTAGATGGCGTCGCCGAACCACACTCCGCTCTGGCCGTGGTACAGCGCGATGTTGAGCGGGGTCGAGCCGACCGAGGCCACCAGGAAGATCAGCAGGTAGAGCATGAACCAGCCCACCCGGCGCTTCTGCCAGGAGTAGAAGCCGGCGATCCCGGCGGCGAAGCCGATCAGCAGCGAGATGATCGAATAGGGCGCCGCGATGGGATCCACGGTGCCGGAGCTGATGAAGTTGGTGATCAGCCCGGCAAGGCCCCCCACCCACGGGCCGGCCAGCAGGCCGCCGAGAACCGTGCCGATTGAATCGAGGAACAGCGGCAGCTTGAGTGTGCTCGCGATGGCGTGGCCCGCCCAGTCGATGGCTATGCACACCGGAATGAGGACGATCGCGAGCGTATTCATCCTCAGCTTGAATGCGGAAAGCCAGCTCACTGTGTTGCACCCTCCCCTGGCGAACCCGAACCGTTGTTGAGGCCACATTCGTAGTCCGAGCCGGCCCGGTTGTCAACTCGGGCCCCATCTGATCGGCGGCGGCGCACCCGTGCGATGCTTGCCGGCATGGGACGCGTTGCGGTGCTCGGCAGCCTGAACATGGACCTGGTCGTGCGCGTCGAAGCCCTGCCGGCCCCGGGTCAGACGGTGACCGGCGGGGAGCTGCTGACGGTGCCCGGCGGCAAGGGCGCGAACCAGGCCGTCGCCGCCGCCCGGCTCGGCGCCAGGGTGCGCATGGTCGGCCGTGTGGGTTCGGACGCGCACGGTGAGGAGTTGATCCGGGGCCTGGTCGAGGACGACGTCGATGTCAGCGCGGTCATACGCGACACCCATGCGCCGAGTGGCGCAGCGCTGATCCTGGTCGGCTCCGGCGGACAGAACATGATCGCGGTGGCGCCGGGCGCCAACGGCCGGGTCGGCGACGAGGAGGTGCAGGCCCTGGTCGAGGGGCTGGGCAGCGGGGACGTGGTGGTCATGCAGCTCGAGATTCCGCTCCCGGCCGTCGTCTCGGCCGCAGAACAGGCCAGGCTTGCCGGCGCCCGGGTCCTGCTGAACGCGGCTCCCAGCACGACGCCAGCGGACCGGGCCATACCCGAGTCGGACGTGCTGGTGGTCAACGAGGCCGAGGCCGCGGACCTGACCGGGACGCCGGTGAGAGACCTCGTGGACGCCGAGCGAGCGGCTCGGCGGCTCGGCCCTTCGGCAGCCGCCGTCATCGTCACGATGGGCGGCGCCGGTGCGGTGCTCTGCGAATCCGGGCGATCGACCAGGGTGGCGCCGATGGTTGTGGACGCCGTCGACGCCACCGCCGCCGGCGACGCCTTCGTGGGGGCCGTGGCGATGGGGCTGGCCGCCGGCTGGAGCCTGCAGGAGAGCGTGCGCGTGGGCAGCGCCGCCGGTGCCGCGGCCGCCGGGAGACTGGGCGCCCGCTCTTCGCTGCCCAGGCCGCCTGACCTCGAACGGCTCTTCGGCCTCCGCCTTCCGTCCACCCCGGAGCAGCGCTCATGAGCGAAACGCGCCGGATCATCCTCGACTGCGACCCCGGGCACGACGACGCGCTCGCCATCCTGCTGGCGCAGGGCGCGTCCGAGCTGGAACTGGCCGCCATCACCACGGTGGCGGGCAACCACCCGCTGGAGCTGACGACGCTGAACGCCCTTCGGGTCTGCGAGCTGGCCGGCATCCGGGACGTTCCCGTGGCCGCCGGCTGCGCCTCGCCGCTGCTCCGCGAGCTGGTCACCGCTCCGGAGATCCACGGCGAGGCCGGACTCGAGGGTCACCACTGGCCGCCGCCTTCGCTGAGAGCCGTCCCCGAGCACGCCGTCGACTTGATCATCGACCTGGTGATGTCGTCGCCTGGCGAGATCACCCTGGTGCCCATCGGGCCGCTCACGAACATTGCGGTCGCCCTGCGCCGGGAGCCCCGGTTGGCCGGCTCAGTACGAGAGGTGGTCGTGATGGGGGGATCCTTCACGCGCGGCAACGTGACGCCGGCCGCCGAGTTCAACATCTTCGTGGACCCGGAGGCGGCCGCCATCGTGTTTGCCGCCGGCTGGCCGCTGACCATGGTCGGGCTTGACGTCACCGAGCGAGCGCTGGCGGGAGAGGAGCAATTGGAACGGATCGCAACCATCGACACGCCGGTCTCCAGGGCGGTGATGGGGCTGCTGCGCTTCTACGGCGAGAGCCAGCTCCGGGAGACCGGCAGTTCACAGCCGCCGGTCCACGACCCCTGCGCCATCGCCCGGGTGGCACGTCCTGAGCTATTTGAAGTGCGCCCTGCCCGAGTGGAGATCGAAGTCTGTGGACGGCTGACCAGCGGCATGACGGTGACGGACTTCCGGCCTCCGCCCCATCGACCGGCCAACACGAGTGTTGCCACCGCTCTCGACATGAACAGCTTCTGGGAGCTTTTCGTGGAGTCCCTCGGGCGACTACGTTAGGAGTCGGCACCGAGGGGATGACGCTGGCGGCGGTCGCCCAAAACAGGAAGAGCCGGCGAGCAGCCCGACCGCCCGCCGGCTCTGATATCGAAAACCCTGCGTCAGGTCGCGGCGGTCGACCCGGTCTGGCTGGTGGGCCGTGCTACTGCCGACAGCGGCGTTGCGATGTCCTCGAGCGACTTCCGCTCGGCGTTGACGCCGAAGAACCACGCGATCAGACCGCCGACGATCATGCTCGCCGCTCCGAAGTAGTAGCCGACGGTCAGCGGTCCTCGACTGCTGGCGTTGCCGATCAGCGCGCCGAATATGGTTGGTGCGGCGACGCCTCCGGCCAGCTGGGAGATGGCGAAGAAGAAGGCGATCGCCTGCGCGCGGAGCTCCAGCGGGAAGATCTCGCTCACGGTCAGGTAGGCCGACGAGGCTCCCGCCGAGGCGAAGAAGAAGATCACGCACCAGGCGATGGTTTGCGTGGTCGCGCTGAGCACACCCTGGTCGAACAGCCAGCCGGAGATCGCCAGCAGGACCCCTGACACAACGTAGGTGCTCATGATCATCTTGCGACGGCCCACGGTGTCGAACAGGGGCCCGAGGATGAACGGGCCGGCCAGGTTGCCCACTGCGAATGGGAAGAGATACAGGCCGACCTGGTCGGAGGGGACCTTGTAGAACTTGGCGAGGACCAGGCCAGACGTGAAGAAGATGGCGTTGTAGAGGAAGGCCTGAGTGACCATCATCGAAAAGCCCAGGAATGACCGCGATGGGTATTGACCGAGCAGCGTCTTTCCGATGACCAAGTAAGAGGGAGAGGCGCGCCCCGTGACCTCGAGGGCCTTGCTGTCGGGCACCGGCTCCAACTTCACGCCCTGGCGGGCCACCTGCGCCTCGATATCGTCGACGGTCTTCTCCGCCTCCTCCTCGCGGCCGTGAGTCATGAGCCAGCGGGGGCTCTCGGGGAGGACGTAGCGCAGGTAGACCACACCGATGCCGATGACCGGGCCGAGCAGGAAGCCGATCCGCCAGCCGAGGTTGATCGGAAAGATGCTCGTGTTGAGCAGGACCAGCGACGCCGCCGCCCCCAGCATCGCGCCGGCCCAGTAGGTGCCGTTGACCGCGATGTCGGTGCGGCCGCGGTAACGAGAGGGGATCAACTCGTCGATGGCCGAGTTGATGGCCGTGTACTCACCACCGATACCTGTGCCGGCGATGAAGCGGAAGATCAGCATGAACCAGAACGCGAAGGCCAGGCCGCTGATGCCGCTGGCGAGCAGGTATGTGATCAGCGTGGCCAGGAAGATCTTCTTGCGGCCGATCTGGTCGGCGAGCCGAGCGAAGACGAGGGCGCCGACCACCTCGCCCAGAAGGTAGATGGACGCCAGGAGTCCCACCTCGGCGGCGGTAAGATGCAGGGTGGCCTTGTCGGTCAGTACGGTGCCGGAGGTGTTGACGATCTGGATCTCCAGTCCGTCCAGGATCCAGGCGGCCCCGAGACCGAATATGACCCGCCAGTGGAACCGGCTCCACGGCAGGCGGTCCATCCTGGCAGGCACCAGGCTTCGAACCGTCCTTTCGGCTGGGTTGGCGGCGCTCATTCGGGCGGCCTGAGCAGGCGCTTCCGACGCCTGCTCCTGGAAGGCCCGTTCTGGCCCATCGTCATACGACCGAACCTCCCCTGGCCGTCGCTACGGCCCACTCGATTAGACGAACTCTGGCTGGTCCCTTCGATACACCGCGGACGCCCCCCAGGCGCCTCGAAGCGGAGGCTAAAGGGCTACAGCAGACTTGTCAAGAAAGGGTCCTGTTGGGCGATGAGAGCTGGAGCAGCAATGTCCTCAGCGGACGAGCAGTACCGGAACTTTCGCAAGGTGGACCACGCGGTGCGCAACGCTGCCGAGCAGCACGTCGGAGACGTGCGATCCACGATCTCCGATGACGATCAGGTTCGCCACTGCGGAGTCCGCGATCGCGAGCAGCTCTCGAGCCGTCGATCCGGCGCCGGGTCCGATCTGTCCCTCCGCCTGCACCCCATCGCCCCGCAGTCGCTCGACCGCCGAATCGACCAGCTGCCTCGCCTCCTCCTCGCTTTCCAGATGCAGGGAAGGCGGTATCCCTCCGGCCTTCCCGGTGACGGCTGCAGCGGGCCTCTCGACGTCGCGTATGTGAGCCACCAGCACGCTCGACCCGCAAGCTTTGGCCAGCTCCCCCGCGGCCTGGATGACCTTGACCGAACGCTCGGGATCGCTGTCGACCGCCGCTATGATCCTTTCGAACATCGCCTCCCCTCCGTGGGCGCAGATGACATCGCCCGATCAGCGTCTTGTGACGCCAGCCGGGTCGTCAGGCCGACGCCAACGTTACAACGCTGCTCGAAAATCGGCCAGCAGCCGGCGTCGCAACGGCCGCCTGGGTGGGTACGCTGAAGCATGATGTGAGCGATCGGGAAACCCGGGAAGAGCCGGGAGCGGTCGAGGAGGAGGTCAGACTTCCCGGGGTCGGCCTGCGCCACGACTTCCAGACCAGGTCCGGACGGAGAGTCGGAGTCGTGTCCCATCGGACCGGGCGCCGGGACCTGGTCGTCTACGACACCCGCGACCCCGACGCCTGTAGCGAGGTCGTCAAGCTCGCGACTGACGAAGCCGACGCGCTGGCGGAACTGCTGGGCGCGCCGCGCATCGTTGAGCCTCGGTGGTCGCCGTGCTGCGCGGGCAGCGCATGATCGCGTCGCCTGGCCCGGACTTCAAGTTCGAGCCGGATGACGTGGTGGTGGTGGTCGGGACGCGCGAGGGCATCGAGGCGGTAGCCCGAATCCTCGAGGGCTGACGGCCGGTGGGCTCCACCGGCGCCCGGCTGCCGGTCGAGCTCGGTGCGGTCATCTTCGGGCTCGGCGTGCTGGGACGTCTGGCGAGGCGGATCGGACTCTCGCCCATACCCCTCTACTTGCGCGCCGGCCTGGCCTTCGGCAAACCGAAGGCGCCCAGATCGGCGTGATCCTGCTCTTGCTGCTGCTGGGCCTCGAATACTCTGCGGGCGAGCTGCCCTCCTGGTGGCGGGGATCGCCGAACAGCTGCAGGTGTCTGCGGCGGTGGGCGTCTTCTTGATCGGGATCGCACTTTCCGGGAGGATGGCCGAGGGCGCCCGCGAGCTCCTCTCACCGCTTCGGGACCTCTTCGCGGCCGTCTTCTTCGTCTTCTTCGGATTGCGCACGGACTCCTCCGCCATTCCGCCCGTCCTGCTGATCGCGGCGCTGCTGGCGCTGGTCACCGCGTTGACGAAGGGAGCGACAGGATGGTGGGCCGCCCGGCGCGCGGGCGTCGGGCGGCTCGGCCGGGTCCGGGCGGGGACGGTGATCATCGCCCGGGGCGAGTTCAACCTCGTGATCGCCGGTCTCGCGGCGGCGGTGGAGCCGGCGCTTGGTCCGCTGGCGGCCGCCTACGTGTTGATCATGGCGGTGGGTGGCCCCCTCATCGCCCGGGTGGCCGAACCGGTGGCTACGCGGCTCTTCGGCGCGGCGCCCGGTCGCAGGGCGGCTGCGGCGGGTCGCGCCTTGATCGCCGGCGCCGGAAGGGAGCGGCCGGAGCGGTGATCTTCTGGCCGGCCGTGGTCAGCGGTCTCCAGAGGCGCCGGTGGGCCGCCCAGCTGGAGAAGACCGCTCCCCCAAACCTGACCGTCGCAGCGGCTGCCGACCTCCTACACCTCGACCGCAACCGCTTCCTCGAATTCCTGCGGTCCCGCCTCGGCATGACAGTCACGCTCAACTCCGAAGTATCCAGAGAAGCACTGGTAGACCGTCTGCGAACGGCCGCCAGACCCCCTCCCTAACCCTCCCCGCAAGGGGGAGGGAGATAGACAAGAATGCCGGCGTTACTGGAGAGGCCGGATTCACTCCGGCCGTATGAGTTGTCACTTCCCAACGACCCCACTCGTCACTCTGCGGAAGGGGGCTGGGGGGGAAACCTGTTTCCCCCGCATCGCTTTGCCGCCAGACCCCCTCCCTAACCCTCCCCGCAAGCAAGAGGGAGGGACAAGATGCCAGCGTCACTGGAGAGGCCGGATTCACTCCGGCCGCATGAGTTGTCACTTCCCAACGACCCCACTCGTCACTCTGCGGAAGGCGGCTGGGGGGGAAACCTGTTTCCCCCCCATCGCTTTGCCGCCAGACCCCCTCCCTAACCTTCCCCGCAAGGGGGAGGGACAAGATGCCAGCGTTACTGGAGAGGCCGGATTCACTCCGGCCGTATGAGTTGTCACTCCCCAACGACTCCCACTCGTCACTCTGCGGAAGGGGGCTGGGGGGGAAACCTGTTTCCCCCGCATCGCTTTGGTAACCTGCCGCAGTGTCCTCGCTCCTCATCCGGCTGATCAGCCTGGGGGGGATTCCGACGATCTTCCTCACCATGGCCGCCGAGAGTGCCGGCATCCCGATCTCGAGCGAGGTGGTCGTGCCGCTCGGTGGGGCGCTCGCCTCACAGGGAAGGCTCTCCTTTGTGCTGGTGGTGGCGGCGGCCACGCTGGGCAACCTGGTCGGGTCGCTCGTGGCATTCGTGCTGACGAAGAGGTACGGGAGGAGGCTGGTGCTCGGTCCCGGCCGGCGGTTGGGGCTCAGTGAAGGCCACCTGCGCCTGGCCGAGCGCTTCTTCGAACGCTTCGGCTCCCTGGCGGTCTTCGTCGGCCGGCTGCTGCCGGTCGTCAGGACGTACATCTCATTCCCCGCCGGCCTCTCGGAGATGGGACTGACGCGGTTCTCGGTGCTGACCCTGCTCGGTTCGATCCCCTGGAACCTCGGGCTCGCCTACGCCGGCTACCGGCTGGGGCGCGACTACCAGGCCATCGAGCGCACGGTCGGCGTCTTCACGATCCCCCTGGCCCTGCTCGTCCTGATCCTGACCGGGGTCGTGTACGTGCTGGGTCGTAGATGGCTGGAGCGCGAGGCCGCGCCGAAGGAAGAGGACGCCGTCGTCTGACGCCTGACCGCGGCGGCCGACCGCGGCGGCATCAGGACCGGTGCATGTCCCTGTAAACGGTCAGGGCCGCCTCCACGAAGGTGGCTGCCGATCCCAACCAGCTCGCCGGCTCCAGCGCGGCCGCCACCTGTTCCCGAGTCAGGTGCTCCAGGATCCGGCTGTCCTCGCTAACCTCGGCTTCGAACGAGCGCCCCCGCTCGCGCGCGCGTTCAACCGCCGACACCACCAGTTCCTCCGCCCTCGGGCGGCCAAGCGGCCCCGCCAGGACCATCATCAGCTGCTCCGACAGGATCAGCCCCCCTGTCAGCTCCAGGTTGCCTCGCATCCTGCGCTCGTCCACCCGCAGCCCGCCCACCATCGCGGCGGCCCGGCCGACGGCGCCTCCGGTGAGGAGCAGGGCGTCACTCAACGCCGGCCATTCGGCCTGCCAGGCACCGGCCGCGCGCTCGTGCTCCGCCCGCATCGCCGAGAGCAGCACGGCCGCCTGCGCCTGCGCGCCCCGGACGGCCGCGTCTATCTCGACCGCGGCGACCGGGTTCCGCTTGTGAGGCATCGCCGAGGAGCCGCCCGGCGCTGGCTCGCTGACCTCTGCCACCTCTGTCTGCATGAGGAGCGCCACGTCCAGCGCGATCTTTCCTGCCGTACCGGCGGCCACCCCGAGCGCTGAACCGAGCAGGGCGACCCTGGATCGTTCGGCGTGCCAGGGCAGGATGGGCTCGGCCAGCTGGAGGTGGGCGCTCAGCTGGGAGACGACCTCCGGACCGCGATCGCCGAAGGCTGACAGGGTGCCGGCGGCGCCGCCCAGCTGGACCGCCAGACGCGACCGGGCGGCCAGCAATGCGTCGCTCGCGGCCAGCACGCCGCCCAGCCAGCCGGCGGCCTTCAGCCCGAAGGTGATGGGGAGCGCCTGCTGCAGCAGCGTGCGGCCGGCCATCAGCGTCTCGCGATGCCGCTCGGCCAGCGCGGCGCAGCCGTCGGCCAGGGCATCGAGGTCGGCCAGGAGGCAATCGAGGCCGCGACGGGCGACCAGCATCATGGCCGTGTCCAGCGTGTCCTGGCTGGTGGCGCCCCAGTGCACGAAGGGCGCCGCGTGGTCGGGGACGGCGGCCGTCA
>JALYYF010000267.1 GCA_030946725.1 Candidatus Dormiibacterota bacterium | reverse complement strand
CGCTCACCCTTGGCTCCTTCGTGATCCCCTCTGGTGGTCGCCGGCTGCTTCGCGATCTTGGGTGCCGCCTCCTACCTTCCAATCCAGCCGCTCCCTCTCAAAACCGAAGAGATCGCTTCCCCCGCGGCAGCCTGATCGATGGCCGAAGCGCTGAGAGACTACCCCCCTGGTGGGCAGGCGGGCGCTCGGCGGTGCCGGCGCCCGTCCGGCCCCCAGCCAGCTGATGTTGCGCGCCAGTAGAGGAGAGGCGACCTGATGGCAAAGAGCGACCTTGGACGCGAGGCAACCGGATCTCAACTTCAACGAGGACTTCGTCTACCTCGCCTCGATGACTCGCTTAGGCGGCAGGATTGGATGGAGGCGCAGCCGACGCCGTCCACGGTGCGGTCGGGGCTGCCTACGGCGTGCTGGATGCGGCTGGGCGCGGGCTCCACGGGCATGCCGACGCGCGCTTGCGTGCGAGGGGGCCTGCTGGCGATTTACCTAGCAACTCCAGCTTTGGGTTCAAGCTGCGGATCAGTAGCGGCAGCGGATACTGCACCAGCGCCAAGCTCTCCGTCACCTGACGTCTCGCTCACACCTGAATCCTCTCCATCGGCGTTCGGCTTTGCGTCAGACACCATGCAGCCCCTTACACTGGTTCCTGGTGCGCTATGGGAGCGCGAGGCCGACGTTGTGGTCTTGGACCACGCCGACCTCCAGCCTTCATGATCACGCACCCCGCGTACGCGGTCGACCCCTGGGGTGTCCGTGAGAGCAGCCTCGATCTCTCGGTGCTTGCCCAGAGCGAGTCCGTCTTCGCGCTCTCTAACGGGCACATCGGCGTGCGTGGCAACCTGGACGAAGGCGAGCCCAACGGCCTGCCGGGTACATACCTCAATGGCTTCTGCGAGACGTGGCCGCTGCCCTACGCCGAGGGCGGCTTTGGCTATCCCGAGTCCGGCGAGACAGTGGTCAACGTCACCAACGGCAAGATCATCCGTCTGCTCGTGGATGACGAACCCTTCGACGTCCGCTACGGAAGGCTGCTCAGTCATGAGAGGTTCCTCGATTTCCGGACCGGGGTGCTGCAGCGGAGAACGGAGTGGCAGTCGCCGGCCGGCCGCTCCATCCGCGTCTCCTCCACCCGTCTGGTTTCGTTCTCCGAACGCGCGGTCGCGGCGATCCAATACGAGGTGGAACCCGTGGACGCCCGCTGCCGCCTGGTCATCCAGTCGGAGCTGGTGGCCAACGAGACGCTCCAGGGCGCTGACCGCGACCCCCGCCTCGCCGCGGCGCTGAGCTCGGCGCTGGTTTCCGAGGGCTTCTGGCCACACGATACCCGGGTCGTCCTGGTCCATCACACCCGGGCCAGTGGGCTGAGGATCGGGGCGAGCATGGACCACATTATCGAGGCGCCCGAGGACGTGATCATCACGACCGAGAGCCACCCGAACCTGGGCCGCGTGATTGCCATCACCGAGCTCGAAGCCGGGCAGCGATTGCGCGTCGTGAAGTTCATCTCGTACGGATGGTCGAGCGTGCGCTCGACGGCGGCGATGCGCGACCAGGTCGCGGGCGCCCTGGTCGGAGCCCGGCGCGTTGGCTGGGATGGCCTCCTCGCCGACCAACGCTCCTATCTTGACGATTTCTGGAATCGGGCCGACGTGGAGATCGAGGGCGACGAGGAGCTGCAGCAGGCGGTGCGCTTCGCACTCTTCCACGTCCTCCAGTCCGGCGCCCGCGGCGAGCAGCGGGCGATTCCGGCCAAGGGACTCACGGGTCCTGGCTACGATGGCCACGCCTTCTGGGACTCCGAGAGCTTCGTGCTCCGGGTCCTGACCTACACCGCATCCAGTGTGGTCGCCGATGCGTTGCGCTGGCGGCAGGCCACCCTGCCGCTCGCCAGGGAGCGAGCCCAGGTGCTGGGGCTGCGAGGCGCCGCCTTCCCCTGGCGCACGATCCGCGGCCGCGAATGCTCGGCCTACTGGCCGGCGGGAATGGCCGCCTTCCATGTCAATGCCGACGTCGCCAATGCCGTCGTGCGTTACCAGGACGCCGCAGACGACAAGGAGTTCGAACGTGAGACTGGCGTAGAGCTCCTGGTGGAGACGGCGCGTTTGTGGTGCTCGCTGGGTCACCACGACGCCGAGGGTCACTTTCGCATCGCCGGCGTGACCGGACCTGACGACTACAGCGCGCTCGCCGACAATAACGTCTACACCAACCTGATGGCGCAGCGAAATCTGCACGCCGCCGCCGAAGCTGTGGAGCAGTATCCGGACCGCGGTAAGGCGTTGGGCGTCGACTCCGAGGAGGCCGCGGCGTGGCGAGCCGCGGCGGCCGAGATGGTGGTGCCCTACGACGCCTCGCTTGGCGTGCACCCACAGTCGGAGGGCTTCACCAGCCACCAGAGGTGGGACTTCGCCCACACGCGGCCGGAGCAGTACCCGCTCCTGCTCCACTTCCCTTACTTCGACATCTATCGAAAGCAGGTCGTGAAGCAGGCCGACCTCATCCTGGCCCTCCACCTGAGGGGCGACGCCTTCACTAGGGAGGAGAAGCTCCGCGACTTCGAGTACTACGAGGCGCTGACTGTGCGCGACTCCTCGCTGTCGGCCTGCACCCAGGCCGTGGTGGCGGCGGAGGTCGGCCACCTGGAGCTCGCCTACGACTACTTCGGCGAGGCCGCCCTGATGGACCTCCTCGACCTGGATCACGACTTGCGGGACGGCGTGCACATCGCCTCGTTGGCGGGCGCCTGGATCGCTGCGGTGGCCGGTTTTGGCGGCATGCGCGACCACGACGGAAACCTCAGCTTCACTCCCCGATTGCCAGAGAGGCTGGCGCGTCTAGCCTTCCGACTGACCTTCCGGGGGCGACTGCTGAAGGTCGAGGTAACGCAAGGCCAAGCCACGTACGCCGTGCTTGAAGGTTCGCCACTGGACATCACGCATCACGGCAAGAGAGTGACCGTCCATACCGATGCCGAGGTGACCCGCCCGATCCCGGGCCTACCCTCGCGCCGACGACCGGCGCAACCCCACGGCCGGGCGCCGGCGCGCCGTGACTTTCGCCTGAAGCCGTGACAGAGAAAGCCCCTCCTCTTGGCAGCCTGAGTCCTTCGGCCCTGGCCTGCCGCGTCGACCGGACCCATGCTCGAAGTACTAATAGGGAGGCTGCCAGATGAGAGCAAACAAGCCAACGCAAGAACTCGAGGAGATTTCGGAGTCGGAATGCATGGACATCCTGGCCCGGCACACCATCGGGCGGATCGCGATCAGCGTCGGGGGACGGCCCGAGATCTTCCCGGTGAACTATGGAATGGGAGCCGGGATGATCGTCTTTCGAACGAGCCTCGGCACCAAGCTTTCATACTCGCCCGAATCACATGTCGCATTTGAGGTCGACGACTACGATGCGTCGACAGGTTTGGGTTGGAGCGTGTTGGTGCAGGGAATCGCGCGCGACGTCACAGATGCCGGGGACGACTTCTCCTGGGCCGCGCGGGGGGTGGAGCTCCACTCGCTGATGCCTGGGGCTACGCACATGATCGCCATCGAAGCGGGCCAGATCACGGGCCGGCGTGCTCAGCTCAGCAGCTGACCCTGGAGCCCCGATCG
>JALYYF010000235.1 GCA_030946725.1 Candidatus Dormiibacterota bacterium | reverse complement strand
TGACCGCGAGGGCCGGGCCGTTACCTCTACCCTTAACCTCGGACGGCTAGTCTGCGGTTCGAGCCGAGCTTCAGCGTCGGCAAATGGAGGGGGATGACTGATGAAGGGAAGGACGGCCATGGCGGCGGTTGTGGCACTCGTGCTGCTCCAGCTTGGTGCCGGGAGCGCCTCAGCCGCTCAAGGTGAGGACCAGGGCCGGAAGCCGGCACCCTGTGGCCTTTCCAACGGGATCAAGCACGTGATCAACGTGACATTCGACAACACGCACCTGTTCCGCGACAGAGCGCAGTACCCGTCCGACCTCGAGCAGATGCCCAACCTCCTGAACTTCATGCGCGGCAATGGAACGCTCGACGACAACGAGCACACCATCCTGATCTCGCACACTGCCGGCGGTATCTTGAGCGGGCTCACCGGACTGTATCCGGACCGCAACGGCATCACCGTCTCCAATTCCTATGGATACTTCAAGCCGGATACGACGCCCACCACGACCGGCGCGTTCAAGTACTGGACGGACCCCGTGGATCCGGCCGGCCAGTTCGACACGCTGCCCAACATGGTCACGACCGGTCAGAAGAACACCCCGGCTCCATGGGTGGCCTACACCCGCGCGGGCTGCGACTTCGGCGCCGTGGCCACCGCGAATGTGGTCCTCGAGAACACGAGCACCGGGCCGTTCGGTGACATCACCAAGGTGTTCGGCGCCGGCTCACCGGAGTACACGGAGGCCACCAGCTCCAACGGTCAGCCCGACGGCACCGCGGGCCACGCGCTCGCCCAGACCGACTTCGTCGGCCTCGCGATCCACTGCGGGAGCGGCGGCGGCGTCTGCAAGTCGAGTGCCAATGCGAGGCCGGATGTGCTGCCGGACGAGCCGGGCGGCTACAGCGGCTTCAAGGGCCTCTTCGGCGGCAAGTACGTCAACCCTGCGATCACCGGCGGTCTGCCGGCGGTGAAGGACCTCAACGGCAAGCCGATCACCGACCCCTTCGGGCAGCCCGGCTTCCCCGGCTTCGACGCCATGTCCGCCGCGGTCAGCCTGGGCTACGTGGCGCAGATGCAGGAGTCGGGCGTCCCGGTCACCTTCGCCTACATCTCCGACGCCCACGACAACCACACGCTCGGGCGGGCCTCCGGTCCCGGTGAGGCTGACTACGTGGCCCAGCTCAAGCAGTACGACAAGGCTTTCGGCGACTTCTTCCAGAGGCTGGCGGCGCACGGGATCGACAAGCGCAACTCGCTCTTCGTCTTCACGTCGGACGAGAACGACCACTTCGCGGGCGGCAACTCCGCCAACGGCACCTGGAGCCACACTTACTGCACCGTCAGCGCCGGTCAGGTCTGCCCGGCCAACCAGATCGGCGAGGTCACCCAGAACGTCAACCGGATCCTGCCGAGCGGCTACACGCCGCCTCCCTACGTCATGCACTTCGACTCCGCGCCGACCTTCTACGTCAGTGGCAACCCGGCTCCGCAGGACCCGGCGCTGCGGCAGTTCGAGCGCAACCTGGCCGCCGGCAAGGCGATCGATCCCTACATCAGCAGGACGCCCACGCCTGTCGCCCTACACATGGTCGACACGGTAGCCGAGCAGACGCTGCGCATGGTCAACGCCGACCCGCAGCGCACCCCGAACTTCACGCTCTTCGCCAATCCCGACTACTTCCTCCTCCCGTTCGACACCAACTGTCCGGACGCCGCCAACAAGGCCGCGACCTGCGTCGACTACCACTTCGCCTGGAGTCACGGCGACGCCACCGAAGACATCGGCCGCACCTGGCTCGGGATGGTCGGTCCCGGAGTCCGTCACCTCGGTCAGACCGGCAAGGTGTGGACCGATCACACCGACATACGGCCGACGATGCTGTCCCTGGTCGGGCTCCGGGACAGGTATCAGCAGGACGGCCGCGTCCTCCAGGAATTCCTTACCGAGGACGCCAGGCCAGAGGCGCTGAACGACAACTCGCTGGGCCGGCTGGGCCGCATCTACAAGCAGATCGACGCACCCTTCGGCGCCTTCGCCGCCAACACGCTGGTCTCGTCAACGCGTGCCGTGGCGAGCGGCAGTGCGACGGACGACAGCACCTATGTCTCCATCGAAGGGAAGATCCAGTCGCAGACGCAGCGCCGGGACGCGCTGGCGGCCCGGATGAGATCGATATTGAACAGTGCCGCCTTCGTCGAAGGCGACTCAGAAGTCGACCAGGAGACCATCGACAACCTGGTCAGGCAGGGACAGGCCCTGCTCGACCAGTCCGCCAGGCTGGCGGCCGGAAAGACCGGGAACTGAACTAAGGTAGGTCCTCCCCCCGCGGTGCGGGGGAGGTTGGTGGGGGGACCATCCACTACCCCCCTGAGCAGGCGGTAGAGGAGCCGCCGTTCGGTCGCGGACACTTCCCGCCCTGACTTAGGACACCCTCATCCCCACCAGAACGTCGCGGCGATGATCGCGTAGAGGCCCACCAGCGCGAGTCCCTCGACCCAGGTCGACTCGCCGTCGTACACGATCACCGTGGTCAGGATCGCCGTCAGGCCAAGCGCAGCCACCAGCAGCGGGGGCAGAACCAGCGTCAGCTGAGCGCCGCCCACCACCAGGCTCAGCAGGACCAGCGCCGGAATCAGGGCCAGGGCGATCTGCAGGCTGCTGTTCAGGATCACGCTGATCGCCAGGTCGGAGCGGTTGAGGGCAGCCATCCGCACGCCGACCGCGTTCTCGACCGCGTTGCCCGCCAGCGCCACGATGACGAGACCGGTGAACCCCTCGGTGATCCCCAGCACCTGGATGGCGGGCCGGAGGGCGGCGACGAACCAGTCGGCCACGAAGGCGGCGGCCACGCTGCTTGCCGCCAGGACCACCGCTGCCAGCGGCAGGGGCCAGGTCTCGCCCGTGTCTTCCTCGGGGACCAGGCTGCGATCCCGCAAGCTCGAGACGACGGTCCCGACGAACACCACCAGCAAGACCACGGCGACCGCCACGCTGAGTGCGGCTCGGTGCCCCGCCGCCGGCGTGTGCAGCCCCACGGCCAGGGTCGGCAGGGCGACCGCGCTTGCGCTCAGCATGGTCATGAGCGCGATGAGCCGGGGCGGTGCGCTGGCGAAGCGCTGGGTGCCGTGGCGGATGCCGCCGACCACGAAGGCGATTCCAAGCACCAGCAGGCTGTTGCCCAGGATGCTGCCTATGAGGGCGGCCTGCACGACGGCGACCAGGCCGGCTCGGAGGGCGAAGTACCCGATCAGGAGCTCGGGGAGGTTGCCGAGCGCGGACTGGAGCACGCCGGTGGCAGCCGGGCCCAGGCGGGATCCCAGGTTCTCGGTGCCCTCGCCGACCAGCACGGCGAGCGCGGCAAGGGCGACGGTGGAGACCGCGAAGGACACGATGCTCGGTCCGTAGGCGTAGTTGAGCACGCCCGCGACGGCCGTCGCGGCACCGGCCGTCCCCATGATCGCCAGCGTCCGGGGGCGGAGCCGGCGGAGCGCATCCATCACCGTCGCGGATTGTGGCGATTTGGACGGTCGTCGTGCGCGGAGATCAGGCCTGCTTCATCAGGCGGAGCCTCTCAGCGGTTGCCGGGCAGTCGGGCCGCTGCCGCACCGGGGGGCGGCCAGGGGTCCTCGAGCCTCCATGGCGCGCTGGAGGAGTTGTGCTTGGTCCAGGGCTTGAGCAGGCCGGCCAGCTCCCAGGCGGTCACGAAGCCTGAGGACGCCGGCCAGAACAGGCCGGTGGTCAGCCGGAACCTGAACCACCAACGTCGCCAACCAAAGGCGTCCGCGCCGAAGAAGCGAACGTCGTGGCCGGCAAAGCTCAGCAGCTGCCCGTGGACCGTCAGCTCGTTGGCCCCTTTCCACTGCTGGAACGCGGTCAGGAATCTACGGAACAGTTCCGCCGGCCGTTCCGGGTCATCCCGGCTCTCGGTGTGAATCAGGATCTGGACCTCGAAGAGCACCGCCTGGGGGTTCAGCTTGTCGTTGAGCCGGGATGTGTCCTGCCTGCGGCTGACCACCTGCCCGACCGGGAGGCTCTGCGTCTCCGGCTCCGCCAGCTCACCTCTGACCACGGATCCGGGCGCCTTGGCGAGCCAGTAGTTGCGGATCTTGGCGGCGCGGGCATTGGGCACGGCTCGGAGGTCGACGCATATCGTGGCCCGCTCCCCCTCGCGGAGCTGGCCAAAGATCTCCGCGAATGATTGCAGCGGGTCGGCTCCAACGATGTTGTGATCTTTCAGCGGTTCAAATGGCGGTGCGGCGAGCTTCAGCTCTGCGTTCAGTGAAAAAGGTCGCTTCTCGAGCCCGGGCTGCCGGGGCTTTCCTCCTCCGCCGTAGGTCTGGCGCCACCACCGTTGGAACCGTTCGGACCTGGGGTCCAGGAAATTCCACCAGCTCATGCCCCGCGGCCCCTGCTACTCGTCGACCTGGTCCTGGCTGCGGACCGGCGCTCCTCCCAGCCAGACGGGCGGCGTGATCGGCTTCAGTTCGGCGCAGTCGACCTGCTCCAGTGCGGTTCTCAGACCCGGCGTCATTCGGTCCGGCACCTGCACCGTATAGAGCACCTTCCCGCCTTCGATCGACAGCATCTGGAAACGAACCGCCGTGGCCCGCCAGTCGGCCCAGTGCATGACCGGCTGCGGAATGCCGGCTATCTGACGGCCGAGGCGGTCGACCTTCTCCGGCGACGGATCGCAGTCGCGGGAGGGTACCCACGCGAAGGTGGCGCCGGGCCTGGTCCGGAGCACCGCCATCGTCCTTCTATAGACGAAGAGAGCGAAGAGGCCCCACAGGACCAGGCCTATGAAGACGGCGACAAAGATCAGCCAGGCCTGATAGTGCAGCGGCCAGAGCAGGTCCAGGCCGCCAGCCTGGGTCGGCAGTTGAAGTATCCCGCTGGGCACCGTGAGCCAGAGCAGCGCCACGATCGCCGCCGCGAGCAGGAGCCAGGTCCCGATCCCGACTCCCTGGCCCCTCGCGGACGTTCTGTTGGATGCCATGGTCAGGCGTTCCCCACACGCGTGTCGCTGGAAGACGAGCGCAGGTCATGCGTGGGCGCCGGCGGCAGAGCCGGCAGCGCCGAAGGCGAGGCCTGCGGAAGCGAGGTGGGCGGAGCCAGGCCGATGGTCGAGACCGGTCTTGCCATGAAGAGCGAAGACGCCGCCAGCACCACGACGAGCAGGACGATGAACAACAGTGGGGTTGGCACCGTTCGGCCCCGAACGAATTCACTCTCCGACCAGTAGCGGCCGGCGACCACAAAGCCCACGAACGGGCCGAGCAGGATGAAGACGAGCCAGAGGCCGGAAGGAAACTGACCGCCGGTGGTGAGGATGAGCGCCACCTCCACGATCACCTCGGCGATGATGGCGGCCGTCAGGTAGACGATCACTGTGCTGAAGGCGCGCCTTCCAGTGTTCATGCTTCTCTCTGTAGGTGCCCCGGTCTGCGCCTGGGCCAGATAGAGAGGTTACAGCGGACGACCGGCGGCCTTGGGAGCGGCGGCCGGAAAGGAAGTGCATCGCAGGACGCTGAGGACGCCGCCGCCAATCGCACCATGCCTCCTGACCCGGGATGACCACCTGCGGTCGAGTCGAACTACTGCGGGCTCCAGCGCTTGAAAGCGCCTTCAGGCGCTGCCAGACAAGTAAAGGGTAGGCCGAAGAGGCTTGTCAACAGCCTTTCGCCGCTGCTGAGTGTGGGCCCGGGAGGCGTCTGAGCCTCTTTTACAGCGGCTGCCGGCGAATCCCGGCCGCGTGGCGAAGGGGGATCGTGTACCAGACGATCGCAAAGAGCACAGCGATCAGGCACGTCACAACGATCGCCACCAGGTCTCCGAGCACGAAGTCGGTGATCAGCAGCACCACTCCGGTCATCGCAAGGGCGAGCAGCGTCAACCCGATGAGAGAGAGCCGGTTGGCGATCAGGACGATGTGCTCCTTCTCCTGGAGCCGGAACAGCAGCCGGTGGTGTACCGACGGCGCGATCAGGAAGACGGTCGCCGATGCGGTGAGAAGCAGGGTCGCGAAGAAGACGCCGCGCTGGAAGGGGGTCGTGGCCGTGAAGCGCTGGTTGAAGGGAACCACGAGCAGGAAGGCGAAGAGGACCTGAACCCCGGGCAGGGCGACCCGGAGCTCATTGAGGAGCTCCATCAGGTTTCGATCGACTCGCTGCTCCTTGGTCTCCGCGCGGTGACTTCCGGGATCGACGCTCATTCCGGGCTAGCGTACGGCCTCCAGGAGGGATCGAAAGCGGCGTGGTCGAGGAGGCCGTCCCGCACGGTGGCGTCCACCCGGGCCTCAGTCACGGGTAAGCTCGAGGCCTGGCTGGTCGACCACCTCTGCGGTGTGCTCGCCCACCTGGGCGCTCGTCGGGGCGCTGTTGTGAGAGAGGTCGCCGGTACGTTCCCTCACCGCGCCGAAGCGTCCGTACTCGGGGAGCACGGCCTCCAGCATGCTGAAGACCGCCTCGCTGAGGGCCACGCCGGGTCGCCGCGGCTAGGCTCCTCGATCTTGATCACGTCGGCGCCGAAGTCGGCCAGCAGGCGCCCCGCGAAGGGACCCGCCATCAGGGTCCTGAGCTCCAGCACCCGAAGTCCGGCCAGGGCCGGCCCTTCGGCGGTGGGAGCGCTCGAAGCGGGTGGCGCTTCCTCCGACATCGGATGTCAGATGTAACACCGGTTAAATGTGCGGCCAGGGGCATCTGGACGCCTGAAGGTTCGTCTCCGCGAGGGAAGGTGCTGGAGGGCGCTCAGCCCTCGCAGTAACGCCGGATCAGCTCAGCCCGGCGCCACGGCTCGCATTCTTCCAGAAAGAAGCGGGCGCCGCCGAGCCGGCCCCGGCGACTGAGTCCAATCCTCGAGACAGACCCTGACCGTCGGCCCGCGGATAATCGGACGTATGCCAGCCGGACCGAAGCGCTTCATGCTCCTGGTGTATCGAATGCCCGCAAAGCCGACAGCCGGCCGCGTCGCCGTCTGGCGCCAGCTGAAGAAGGCGGGCGCCATCTATCTGCAGCAGTCGGTCTGTGTCTTCCCAGAGAACTCCCGAGTGCGCAGCGAGTTGGCGCCCATCCTGAAGCGCATCGACAGCGCCAACGGCGAGTACCACCTGCTGCCGCTGCGGCAGCCGCCGCCGGCCGAGGTCGACAAGCTGGTCACCCAGTTCCAGGACCAGACCTCCAAGCACTACCAGGAGATCATCGAGAACTGCGAGGTCAACTTCACCAAG
>JALYYF010000223.1 GCA_030946725.1 Candidatus Dormiibacterota bacterium | reverse complement strand
CTCTATGAGGAGCTCGCCAGGCGACCACTGGATGACCTCGAAGGCTGGCTCGGGGACTGGTCGGACCTCGAGAAGCTCGCAGGAGAGGCAGGCAGGCTGGCCGCCATCGCGTACTCGGCCGACACTCGGGACGCCGAGAAGGAACGCGTGCACCTTCGCTGGGTGAGCGAGCATCAGCCCAAGCGTCACGAGCAGACCAACCGGCTGGCGGGGCGGCTGCTGGACACCGGCCTGGTGCCTGCGGGGCTGGAGACCACCATCCGACGTTTCGGGAACCAGGTCGAACTGTTTCGAGCAGAGAACCTGCCCCTCCAGGCGGAGAACTCCCGGCTCGACGCCGCCTACGACAAGTTGACCGGTGGCATGACCGTCGACTGGGACGGCGAGCAGCTGACCATTCCACAGGTGACGGCCCGGACCGGCGAACCCGACCGGCAGGTCCGCGAGCGCGCGTTTCGCCTGAGCTTCGAACCATACGTCCGGCAGCGGGCCGAGCTGGTCGAGCTATTCGACGCCATGTATCGCGTCCGGCAGCGGATGGCCCGCAACGCGGGCTTCGGCAGCTTCCGCGACTACGCCCATCGCGAGAAGAACCGCTTCGACTACACCGTCGACGACTGCCTGCGCTGGGACGAGGCCGTGCGAGAAGCCGTCGTGCCGGCCGCCCAGCGGGCGCTGGAGCGCCGGCGGGTCCAGATGGGACTCGGAGCCCTGAAGCCATGGGACCTCCAGGCCGATCCCCTGGGGCGCCCCCAACTCCGGCCGTTCGCGAAGGTGGGCGAGCTCTGCGCGGCGGCGGCCCGGATCTTCGACGCGCTCGACCCGACCCTGGGCTGCTATTTCCAGCTGATGGTCGAAGAGGGCCTGCTAGACCTGGACAGCAGGCCGGGCAAGGCGCCGGGCGGTTTCTGCACGTCTCTACCCCACCGCGGGCGCGCCTTCATCTTCATGAATGCGGCCGGCGTCGAAGCGGACGTGCGCACTCTGATCCACGAGGCCGGGCATGCCTTCCACAGCTTCGAGCGGCAGGCGCTGCCGCTGATCTGGCAGCAGGAGGTGGGCTCTGAGGCGGCTGAGTTCGCCTCCATGTCGACCGAGCTTCTCACCCTCCCGTTCCTGGGTGCCGCCCAAGGAGGGCTGTACTCGGACGAGGACGCGCGCCGGGCCCGTGCGAGCTACCTCGAGGGCGTGCTGGTCCTCTTCGGCCACATCGCGTCGGTCGACGCCTTTCAGCAGTGGCTCTACACGGCTCCCGAAGGAGCCGACGCCGGCGCCCGAGACGCGAAGTGGCTGGAGCTCCGCGCCGTCTACGAGCCCGGCGTGGACTGGTCCGGGCTGGAGGAGCAGCGGGTGGCCCGGTGGTATAGCCAGCTGCACATCTTCCAGGTGCCCTTCTACTACATCGAGTACGGTCTCGCCCGGCTCGCGGCCCTCCAGGTCTGGCGCGATAGCCTGCGCAACCCGAGCCAGGCTCTGGCACGCTTTCGGGAAGCGCTCGCCCTCGGCGGCTCCCGCCCGCTCCCGGAGGTCTACGCGGCGGCCGGCGCGGAGCTGATCTTCGACGCCGCCGGGATGCGCGAGCTGATCGAGCTGGTGGAGTCGGAGCTGGCTAAGATCGAGGCCGGCTAGGGACTCCCTCCCAACCCTCCCCGCAAGGGGGAGGGACAAATTGCAGGCGTCACTGCGGAAGGGGGCTGGAGGGGAAACCTGTTTCCCCCGCATGTCTCTCCCGGAACTGGCGCGCCTTGGCCCGGTTGCCGCAGACCTTCATCGAGCACCAGTGACCGGAGTGGTTCTTGGAGCGGTCGTAGAAGGCCCACTGGCAGCCGTCGTCCGAGCAGGCCTTGAGCCGGTTCCAGTTCCCTTCCGCCATCGCTTCCGCCATGATCGCCAGCAGGCGGCCCAGGGCACCGACGACGCCGCCGGCCCGAGGCTCCAGGCGCACACCCTCGGGGCTGAAGCGCGGGGTCAGCGAAGCCCTGGCTGCCAGGCGGTCCAGGGTGGCGAGGTCCTCCGGGCGCGCCTGCTCGCCGTTGTTGGCCAGGAGGAGGCGGCGGATCGTCTCCCGCGCCGCCAGAGCCAGGGCGTGCTCCTCAGGAGTTGCCGCGGGCGCGGCCAGGAGCTCCCGCTCGCTCAGCCATCGAGCGAGCTCCGCCGGGCCGCTCAGGGCTTCCGTGCGCTCTTCCAGATCCAGTGTGTTGACGAAGTCCTTGACCAGGGCCAGCCGGCCCATGCCGTCGCCTGCCATCAGCGCACCCAAATTACCACTCAATGATCTTCATTGGTTATGACAACCACCCTACCCCGCAGGCTGGTCATCAAACCTGGAGGCGCCTCCAGGTGGCTGGAGCTAGCCGGAGCTCGATGCCAGGAGCCGGCGCGTAGAGGCTGGCAGTGCGCCCCCGCGAAGGCGCTGCAACTCGACGCCTCCCTTGAAGAAGGCCAGCGTGGGGAAGGTCTCGATCCCGTGCCTGCCGATCGCTTCCGGCTCGTCGTCGCCGTTCACGGCCAGCACAGAGGCCACCTCGGTCTCGAGGTCCCGGAGCTCCGCGCGAAGCTGGCGGCAGGGCTCGCAGCCGGGGGTCCAGAAAGCGG
>JALYYF010000204.1 GCA_030946725.1 Candidatus Dormiibacterota bacterium | reverse complement strand
GGGATCAGGCCGGGCAGGATCATCTCCCGCTGAGCGGCGGCGGTCACGATGCTCACCGCGGGTCCGTACTCGGGCTTCGCGGACCCGTCCATGATGCCGGGGATCTCCTTGAACTGCCGGCGCACCTCCTGCACGACCAGGCCGCCGGCACGCCCCACGGCCAGGATGGCCAGCGAGGCGAACAGGAAGGGCAGGATGCCGCCCAGGAACAGGCCGACGATCACGTACGGATCGCTCAGGTCGAAGGTCAGGTGCAGCCCTGCCTTCACCAGCTCCTGCGTGTAGGACGCGAAGAGGACCAGGGCCGCGAGCCCGGCGGAGCCGATGGCGTAGCCCTTGGTGACGGCCTTGGTGGTGTTGCCGACCGCGTCCAGCGGGTCGGTCACGTGGCGGACCTCCTCGGGCAGGTCCGCCATCTCGGCGATGCCGCCGGCGTTGTCCGTGATGGGCCCGTAGGCGTCGATCGCCACCACGATCCCGGTCATCGAGAGCAGCGCCACGGCCGCGATCGCGATGCCGTAGAGGCCGGCCAGGCTGTAGGCGATCAGGATGCCCATGCCGATGCAGATCACGGGCAGTCCGGTCGCCAGCATGCCGATCGCGTTGCCCGCGATGATGTTGGTCGCGTGGCCGGTAAGGGACTGCTTCGCGATCAGGTGGACCGGCCAGTAGCGGGTCTCGGTGAAGAACTCGGTGATTGCCACGATCAGGATGGTGATCGCGATGCCGACGGCGCCGGCCCAGAAGAGACGGTGCGGGTCGGTGACCCCGTCGAGCGGCTTCAGGAGGCCGGTGTCGGCGAAGTAGTTGGTGATCAGGTAGAAGCCCACGAGCGCTATCGCAGCCGCCACCAGCAGGCCGGCGTAGAGGCCGCCCATGATCCAGTTCGGGAAGTAGAGGCGGACCGCGAGGGTGCCGACCACGGAGCCGACGATGGAGACGGCCCCCAGCAGCAGCGGGTAGACCACCCAGGCCACGTCGTGGAAGAGCAGGGAGCCGAGCAGCATGGCGGCGACCATCGTCACCGCGTAGGTCTCGAAGAGGTCGGCGGCCATGCCGGCGCAGTCGCCGACGTTGTCGCCCACGTTGTCGGCGATCACCGCCGGGTTGCGAGGGTCGTCCTCGGGAATCCCCGCCTCGACCTTGCCGACCAGGTCTGCTCCCACGTCGGCCGCCTTTGTGTAGATGCCACCTCCCAGGCGGGCGAAGACCGAGACCAGGGAGGCGCCGAAGCCGAGCCCGATCAGGGCATCCAGGTTGTGGGTGAAGAAGTAGGAGATGGCTACGCCCAGCAGCCCCAGGCCGACCACCATGAACCCGGTGACGGCGCCACCCCGGAAGGCGGTGGCGAGCGCCTTGCTCAGCCCCTGGCGAGCCGCCTCGGCGGTGCGCAGGTTGGCCCGCACGGAGACGTTCATGCCCACGTAGCCGGCGGCGGCCGAGCAGGCGGCGCCGACCACGTAGAGGATGGCGGTCTGGACGCCGAGCGTGAAGCCGATCACGATCGCGATCAGGACGCCGATGATGGCGATGACCGTGTACTGCCGGTTCAGATAGGCGGCGGCGCCCTCCTGGATCGCGGACGCGATCTCGACCATGCGCTCGTTGCCTTGCGGCAGCCGAAGCACCGCCCCCGTAAGTACCCCGGCGAAGAGCAGCGCCAGGACGCCGCCGCCCACAGCCAGCAGAACGCTCGAATCCATGGAGTCACACCCTCTCTTTGGCCTGTTTACTTGGCAGGGCTACTCCGCCTGGCGGCTGCAAGCCGACCGAGCTCCTAGGAGCTCGGGGTTGGCTTAACCGGAGGTTGCGCCAGCGCTTGGTCGAACAGCTGGACCTCGACGCTGGAGATAACGTAGACCCGGTTGTCGCCGCCCTTCCGGGCGTAGTAGCCGGAGCCGTCGAAGCTCGGACTGCCGACCGATAGGTTATACGAGGAGCCGTCCCTAAGGCGACACGTCACCAGCTCGCGGGCGGGATCGAGCCCGTAGCCGGCTGCTGCGCCGGGCTTTGCAATCGTGTTCTGGACCTTCAGGACGTCGAGCGCGTTGACCAGCGTGGTCACTTTGTCCGGGTCTGCCTCACTCGGCACCGGCTGCGTCAGCCGCCACGGCGAGGTGATGGTGTCGCGGTGCAGCTCGGTAGTGCGGTCGCTGGACTGGACCCGGAAGTAGACCGCCTGGACCACATCACAGGGCACCAGCGAAGGCTTGGATGGGGTCGGGCCGGGCCGGCTGGCCAGCACGTAGGCGCCGAGCGCTCCGAGCAGCACGAGCAGGACCAGGCCGCCCTTCCAGCTGACCATCTAGGAGGCGGCGGATTGGTTGGTCGAGCGTATGGGAGGCACCGGCCGAGACCCCCTTTCTACCCTCCCCGCAAGGGGGAGGGAGATAAAAGGAGAAGGCGTGCGGAAGGGGGCTGGGGGGGAAACCTGTTTCCCCCGCATCTGTTATGCCCGACGGCGCACGAAGACGGCGGCGCCCGCGACCACGATCAGGAGTGGGAGCAGGATCAGCGTGATCAGGTAGTTGAGCCGCTCCTGCTGGGCCGTCAGGCTCAAAGGCTCGGCCGCGGGGGGCTTGGGGCTGAGCCCGATCAGGTCCTCCTGGCCGCTGAGCCAGTCCAGCGTTCCAAGCAGCAGGTCCGGGTTGGCGCCCGCGGCGTTGGGGGGCAGCGCCTGGTTGGCGGCGATGGCCGAGGTCCCGATCAGGACCATGCGCGCCTTCTTCCCGTTCGTCGCCTGAGTTCTCTCCAGGGTCTGCATGAGCACGAACGGCCCCGGCTTGTCACCTGGCCGCTTGTCCGCCGAGCTTCGCTGCGTCGCTATCGAGTAGGACTGACTCGTGGTCGTGACCACGTCGACCGACGTGTAGTCGCTGATCGCCTGGCCGACGATCGGGGTCGGCTGCACGAAGAAGACGTACTTCCGCGCCAGGTCCTTCGCTATGGGAGAGCTCCCGAAGTCGAAGGCAACCGGCGTGGTGGGGTTGTTGGCAGCCTGGTGTGCCGCGTCGCCTTCGACCACCAGCGCGCCGCTGAAGCCCACCCCGTAAGGCTGGAAGACGTTGTTGACCGAGGTGAGGATGCGCGCGTCGGTCGTCCAGGGGTCCAGCGCGAAGAGCAGCTTTCCACCGCCCGCCACGTAGTCCTGCAGGCTCTTGACCGCCAGGTCGGAGAGCGGCTGGCGCACGCCGACCACGGCAACCACCGAGCAGTCGGCGGGTATCTGGGTTCCCTGAGAGAGGAGGAGGTCGCGGTACTGGTAGTTGCTGGTCTTGAGCAGGCTGGCCGTGCCCGAGTAGCCGTTGGTCTGGTCCGCGTCCGTGAGGCTGCGCTCACCGTCGCCGGCCGCCCAACACACCATGGGCGTGCGGTTCACCTCCAGCCGGAGCATGGCGCCGGTGACGTCCGACTCGGTCTGGGAGTTGACGTCCAGGACCACCGGGATCCGGTTCTTGTACTGGAGGACGACGCTGCCTGAGATCGTCACCCCCAGGCTGAGGGCCTGGGTGGCCGCCCGGTCGGGGTCGGCGAACTGCACCTTCACGAACCGGCTCTGCTGCTGGTAGAGGCTCAGCAGGTCGGACACCTGGGTCTTGCTGGAGTTCTGGTCGGGACGGAAGAACCCCGTGACCTGGAGGTCCGAGTCGAGCCGCCTGGCGACCAGGTCCGACTTGGGCGAGAGGGTGTAGAGCCCAGAGCGGGTTAGGTCGACGGCCAGGCTGCTGCGGGATGCCACGACGTTGACCAGCAGCAGGATCCCGATCACCACGGCGCTCACCAGCACGCTGAGCGACCCGAAGCGCGCCCGCCGGCTGCGGACCAGCTCGACCGCCGCACCCGGGTCGAGCACCACGAAGGCGATCAGCAGGGCCAGGCCGGCCACCAGCGTGTAAGAGGCCGCGTTGACCAGGCGGCCCTCCACCAGGACGATGCTGATGCCCACGAAGAGCAGGACGAGCCCGGCCCCGGCTCCCAGGACGCCGAAAAGGCGGTCCCAACGCTTCATCGCCACTTCCTCGACTCGACCACCCGGGTTGTCAGGAAGAGCGCGCCGGCGGTCAGCGTGATGAAGTAGACCGCGTCCTTGGGGACCAGCCGCCCGGCGCTGAACGACCCTGCGTGGTTGGACGCGTTCAGGTAGTCGAAGAAGTCCGAGTAGGGTGAGACGAGGAAGGTGGCCAGCGTGCCGAAGAGGTACTGGAACGCCAGCAGCAGCCCCACGCCCACCACGGCGGCGATGATCTGGTTGGAGGTCAGGCTGGAGGCGAAGAGGCCGAGGGCCACCCACGCTGCGCCGACCAGCGCCACCCCCACGTAGCCGGCCACTATCCGGCCGTAGTCGACCGTTGGCAGCTCCAGGTGGAGGCCGAGGACCGTCGCCGGATAGTGCGTCTGTGTGAAGACGGAGAGCAGCACCACGTAGACGACGGTGAAGGCGATGGTCGCCAGGTAGAAGACGAAGCTACCCAGCCACTTCCCGACGACCAGCTCCCAGTCCCGCACAGGCGAGGTCAGCAGCACCTCCAGAGTTCCCGTCCTCCGCTCCTCCGCCAGGAGCCGCATCGTGTAGAGGGGAGTGAAGAAGACCATCAGCAAGGCGATCAGCCCGAAGATCGGGTCCATGGTGACCGGCAGCCCCTGTCCGATCCTGGCCAGGTAGCCGAGAAAGGACACCGGGAGAACGAGAACGGCCGCCACGACATAGCCGATCGGCGAGACGAAGTAGGCGCCCAGCTCCCGGCGCGCGATCGCGCCGACGGTGGGCAGGCCGGTCATCCAGAGCCGCTCGTACAGGCTGAGCTGCCCCCTCTCGTCGGCGACCGCTGGCGTGGCTTTGCCGGTCAGCGCGGAACTCTGCGCCTGGCTTTCCTCGGGTTTCGTCGCTTCTGCGTCCGGCCCGCTCTCGGCGGCCACCGCCGCCGCCGCCGGCGACTGCTCGGCGATCGGTGTGGGCTGCTGTTCGTTCGCCGCGGCCTCGCGATTGCGGGCTCGCGGCCCGCGGCGTCGGCGCCGCCTCGGGTGCCGGTCGCCACCCGATGGCTTCGGCGATCGCGAGGACCGGGGTGGCTGCGGCTCCTCGCTCAACTCGTCTCTTCCATCGTGAGCTCCAGGAATACGTCTTCCAGCGAGAGAGCGCGCGAGTGCAGCTCCCGCAGCCCCAGGCCCGAGCCGATCACCGCCCTGGCGACCGCGTCCTCGAGGTCTGCCGACTGACCGCTGACCAGCAGCCGGCGCTCCCCGTCCTCGAGATCGGAGAACTGCACTTCTTCAACGCCCGGGAGCTCCCGTAGGCGCCGCTCGAGATCCTCGCTCGAGCCCCGGACGACCGCTTCGACCTGCTGGGCACGCCCCTCGCTGAGCCGGCGGCTCAGGTTCCTCGGCGTGTCGTCGGCCACCAGCCGGCCCTGGTTGATGATCACCACCCGCTCGCAGGTCGCGCTCACCTCGGGAAGGATGTGGCTGGAGAGGATCACCGTGTGCTGCCGGCCGAGCTGGCTGATCAGCGAGCGAGTCTCCCGGGTCTGGGCAGGATCCAGGCCGGCGGTGGGCTCGTCCAGGATCAGCACGTCGGGATCGTGGACCACCGCCTGGGCCAGCCCCACTCGCTGGCGCAGCCCCTTGGAGAGGTGGCCGATGACGTCCCGGCGGCGCTCCTCGAGCCCGCAGGCGCTGATCGCGTAGCCGATCCTCTCCTTGCGCCGGGAAGGCGCCACGCCACGCAGCGCGCACATGAGAGCGAGGTAGCCCTCAACCCGCATGTCCCCGTAAAGCGGCGCCAGCTCGGGCAGGTAGCCCACCCGGCGGCGCACCTCCAGGGAGCGGTCGAAGACGTCGAAGCCGGCGATGCTGGCACTGCCCGAGCTGGCCCCGAGGTAGCCGGTCAAGATCCGCATCGTCGTCGATTTGCCCGCCCCGTTGGGGCCGAGGAAGCCGAGGACCTGGCCGCGGGGCACCGAAAACGTCACCTCGCTGATGGCCGGTCGCTCGCCGTAGTACTTGGTGAGTCCCTGGACCTCGATCAATGGAGAACGGCCGACAATTGTAGGGGAGCGTGACACAGCGTCCGGCGCTCCGGAGGGCGCCGGCACGAAGTCCGACGCCGCTGCGAGGTCTGCCCCTACTCCGACGCCTTCTCCGGTCCGGGCGTGCGGGCCGGCCCCACCCACACCGTCTGGACGTTCATGAACTCGTGGGTGCCGAACTCGGAGAGCTCGCGCCCGTAGCCAGAGCGCTTGACGCCGCCAAAGGGCAGTCGGGCGTCGGAGGCGACCATTCCGTTGATGAAGACCAGGCCGGCCTCGATCTGGGCCG
Source organism: Candidatus Dormiibacterota bacterium (assembly GCA_030946725.1). Taxonomy (GTDB): domain Bacteria; phylum Chloroflexota; class Dormibacteria; order Dormibacterales; family Dormibacteraceae; genus Nephthysia. The sequence continues at coordinate 17,390 of JALYYF010000204.1, read as the reverse complement.
CGAGCCGCCGCCCGCGCTCCACGTCGCCCGTCCAGACGTTGGAGCCCAGGCCGTAGACGGTGTCGTTGGCGACCTCCAGGGCCTCCTCCTCGTCGCGGACGCGAACCACCGCGGCCACCGGTCCGAAGGTCTCCTCCCGGAAGACCGGCATGTCGCGGGTCACCTGGGTGAGGACGGTCGGGCTGTAGTAGTAGCCGGGACCGGGAACGCGACCGCCTTCCACGGCCGGCCGGGCGCCCATGCGCACCGATTCGCGGACCTGGCGCTCCAGGTCGTCGACCAGGTCGGCGCGGGCCAGTGGACCCACGTTGGTGTCCCGGCTGGTCGGGTCACCGACCTTTAGCGCCGCCACCGCCTCGCAGAAGCGGGCTTCGAACTCGTCGGCGATGGACTCCACGAGGATGAAGCGCTTGGCGGCGATGCAGCTCTGCCCGTTGTTCTGGTTGCGAGCCCGGCAGGCGACCTTCGCGGCCTGCTCCAGGTCGGCGTCCTCGAGGACGATGAAGGGGTCCGAGCCCCCCAGCTCGAGGACGGTCTTCTTGAGCTCCTCCCCCGCCACCCGGCCCACCTTGGAACCCGCGGCATCGCTGCCGGTGAGGGTGATGCCGGCCACGCGGCGGTCCCTGATGACGCGCTCCACCGCCTCGTTGCCGACCAGGAGCGTCTGGAAGACGCCCTCGGGGAACCCGGCCTTCTGGCAGACCTGCTCGGCGGCCAGCGCCGACTGGGGCACGTTGGAGGCGTGCTTCAGCACCATCACGTTGCCGCCGGCGAGCGCCGGGATGGCCGCCCGGAAGACCTGCCAGAGGGGGAAGTTCCAGGGCATGACCGCCAGCACCACGCCCAGCGGCTGGAAGCGGATGTAGCTCATGGAGCCGTTGCTCTGGACCTCGCGGTCGGCCAGCAGGCTCTCGGCGTTCTCGGCGAACCACTCGGCGGTCCAGGCGCACTTCTCCACCTCGGCCTCGGCTTCGACCAGCGGCTTGCCCATCTCCGCGGTCATCAGCGCCGCCAGCCGCTCTTTGTGCTGCCGGAGCTGGGCGGAGAGATCGGCCAGGCGGGCTGAGCGGGCGGCGTAGCTCGCCTCTCGCCAGGGGATCCTCGCCTCCCAGGCCCTCTGCAGGGCTACGTCGACCTCGTCCCAGGTGTGCTCCTGAAAGCGGGCCAGTTCCTCTTCGGTGGCGGGGTTGATGGAGACGATTGGCATGAGCACACGTTACTTTGCCGAGGGGCGCCGATGCGCCAGCGGCCCCACCGGAGGTGCCTCAGTCCGGGGGCTGGGCCCGGAGCGCTCCACCGCGAGCTCGAGACCCCTGCGGCCCACCACCCTCACGGTGGTACCTGCCGGGATCGGGCCCTCGCTTGCGACGCCCTTCCAGAGCGCGCCCGCCACGAAGACGCTGCCGGCCGGGTCCAGCCGTTCGCGCGCCTCGCCCAGGGCGCCGATCAAAGCGCCCGAGCCGACGAAGGCCGGTCGTGACCGCACCCGGATCGCCTTGCGGATCACCAAGGCGAAGAGCAGGACCAGCGCGGCGCTGGCTCCCCCGATCAGCCGAAGATCTATGCCGAGGCCCACAGGACCGGCGTTGACGAGGAGAGCCGACCCGAGGACCAGCGAGACCAGGCCTCCGGCGGTCAGGATGCCGTGGGTCGGCGCCTTGATGTCCGCGACGAAGAGGGCGAACGCGAAGAGCATGAGCAAAGCTCCTGCCAGGTTCACCGGCAGGCTCGAGAAAGCGAGCAGCGCGAGCACTGCGCTGATCACGCCCACCGTGCCCGGCAGGATCGCGCCGGGAGTGGTGACCTCTGCGATCAGTCCGAAGATCGCGAGCAGGAAGAGGACGTAAGCGACGTTGGGGTCGATCAGCGCGTGCAGCAGCTGCTGAGACCAGGACATGGAGGCGTCCTCCACCGACACCCCGGCGAGGTTCAGCCTGAGATCGCCGGAGTGGGGGCGGTGGACTGTGCGGCCGTCGAGAGCGCCGAGCAGCGCGGGGAGGTCACGGGCCTGCAGGTCGGCCACGTGCAGGCTGACCGCCTCTGCGGCGCCCACGTTGACGCTCTGCCGGACCGCCTTCTCGCACCAATCGGCGTTCCGGCCATGGAGCGTGGCGAGATTGCGCACTCGAGCCACGGCGTCGTTCAGGATCTTCTGGCCCAGGTCGCCGCCAATGTTGGCGCCGCTGGCGTCGATCGGGTGGGCGGACCCCATGTTCGTACCGGGAGCCATCGCAACCACGTCGGCAGCCTGGGCCACGAAGAGCCCGGCCGAGTCGGCGCGGGCACCGGCGGGCGCCACGTACGCGACCACCGGGACCCGGGAGTTTAGGAGCGTGGTCACGATCTCGTCCATCGAGCTCGAGATGCCGCCGGGAGTGTTCATGTCGAGCACCAGCAGCCGGGCGCCCTCGGACTCGGCGTGGCTGACCGTCGTCGCGATGTAGCTCGAGGTCACCGAGTTGATGTCGCCCTCGATGTCCGCGCGAACGACGGCCGCAGAGTCGGCCCGCGCCGGAGAGGGGAGCGCCGCGAGCAGCGCCACCACTGCGACCAGCGGGCGGAGCCCGAACCGAGGGCCGGGCATGGTGGCTGGAGTATACGCACCCCGAAGGGGTGCCCCACCCGGCTACCGGGAGACCATCCGAGGAGGGAGGCCAAGAACCCGGCGACGCGAGACGACACAGATCGCGGCCTACAGGGCGCCGAGACCCCGAATCAGCTCCGCCGCCCCATTGCAGGCGTGCGCCCAGACCCAATGGTCTCCACGACCCTCCGCAGCCGTGGCGCCCAGACCCAAGGGTCTCCTACAGCCCGCCGCAGGTGTGTATATCCTCGACCGTGGCCTCCACTGTGATCGCGGTCGGCGACGAGGTGCTGGCCGGCTTTCAGCTGGACACCAACTCGCACTGGCTGGCCGAGCGGCTGCGGCTGCTCGGCTCCCCGGTCAAGCGCATAACCGTGGTCAAGGACCGCCAGCAGGACATCGTGGAGCAGCTTCGCCGTGACCTGGCGGACCCGGAGGTCGAGCACGTGTTCTGCAGCGGGGGGCTGGGGCCGACCCCCGACGACCGGACCTTCGAGGCCGTGGCGGCCGCCCTGGAACGCGGACTGGTCACCTGGGAGCCGGTGCTGGAGAAGATCGAGAGGCGGGTGCGGCGCCTCCACGAGGCCGGCCTGATCGAAACCTCGCAGGTCAGCGAGGGGAACTACCGGATGGCCCGCATCCCGGCCGACCCTGAGCACGTCTTCCGCAACAGCCGGGGGATGGCGCCCGGCGTCGTCTACGGCGTCGAGGGCAGGCGGCTTTTCGTGCTGCCCGGGGTGCCGACAGAGCTGAAGGGCATCTTCACCGAGGAGCTGGAGCCGGAGTTCCTGGCCGGACGCTCCGCGGCGGTGGTCCGGGAGCTGCGTTTCGTGTTCGCCGTGGAGGCGCGCTTCTATCCGGTGATGCGTGAGCTGGAGGCGTCACACCCGGACGTGTCGGTCGGCTCCTATCCGCACTTCGAGACCAGGGAGCTCGTGCTTCGCTTTCTGGGCGAGGACGGCAACCGTGTCGCGGAGGCCGTCGAGATCGTGCGGGCCCGGGTGGCCGTCATGGGGATCACGCCCACTGAAGGGGCTGCGCCTGTCTGAAGGTACCCCCTCCCCGCAAGGCAAGGGGGAGGGGGATTCCCCAGCGCTAGCGGCCGCGGAAGTCGGGGTCCTGTTTTTGGAAGAAGGAGACGATTCCGATTACGGCGTCTTCGCTGAGGGCGGCGCGTGCGAAGTTCTGGGCTTCTATCTCCATCGCCTGGGGTAGGGGCAGGTCCTGGCCGCGGTTGACCGCGTCCTTGATCATCCCGATCGCGAAGGTGGCCGCCCGGCTCAGGCGGTCCGCCAGCTCGTTGACCGCTTCGTCGAGCTGCTCGGGTGGTACGGCCCGGTCGACCAGCCCGATTTCGGCGGCCTGGGAGGCGGAGAGGCGCCGCGCCTCGTAGAGGAGCGGCAGCCCCCGCGCTCTCCCCACCAGGCGAATCAGCCGCTGGGTCCCGCCCGCGCCCGGGATGATGCCGAGCGCGGCCTCGGTCTGGCCGATGCGCGAACGCCCGTCCTCGACCATCACGCGGTAGTCGCAGCAGAGCGTCAGCTCACAGCCACCTCCAAGCGCGTGGCCGTTGATGCGGGCGATCACTGGCTTGGGGCAGGCCTCCAGGGCGCTGAAGTCTGCCTCGGTGGCCCGGATCATCCGGACGACCTGCTCCTCGGCGCCGGGTGCCGTTCGGTCCATGCCTCCCATCGCGCCCAGGTCCGCCCCCACGCTGAAGTAGCGTTCGTAGTCGCTCTGAAGCACGACGACGCGGCAGTCAGGGTCGGCTCCCAGCTCCTCGAAGGCCGTGCGCAGCTCCCCCATGAGGTCCGCGGCGATGGCGTTGTTGCCGCCGCGGTGCATGACCACCCTCGCAACCCGCCCCTGCCGGCGGACATCGACCAGCTCGCCCATCTCGCCTGCCTCTACGCGGTGAAGAGCGGGATTCCGCCCGCCACTTCGAGAGCCGCGCCGGTGATGTAGCCGGCCTCCTCGGTGCACAGGAAGCCGATGCTGGCCGCGATGTTGCGAGGCTCCCCGAAGCGCTTGAAGACCGTCCGGTTCTTGAACCGCTCGTAGAGCGGGTTGTTCTGGGCCGCGGCGACGCCCGCCTCGGAGAGGATGATGCCGGGCACGATGGCGTTGGCCGTGATGCCGTGGCGGCCGCCCTCCAGCGCCGCCGTCCTGGCCAGGCCGATCAGCCCCGCCTTGGTGGCCGAGTAGCTCGCCTGCCCGAAGCCGCCCAGCGTGCCCGCCACCGAGGACATGAAGATGATGCGGCCCCACTTGCGCTCCACCAGGTAGGGCCAGACCTCCTTGGTGCAGTTGAAGGAGCCGGTCAGGTTGACGGCGATGTCGCGGTCCCAGAGCCCGTAGTCCTGGTTCGGGATCTGGGCGGTGTGGTCCAGCGTGGCGGCGTTGTTGATCAGGATGTCGATGTGGCCGAACTGCTCGCGGACCTCCGCGAAGACGTCCCGGATCTGCTCCCGGTTGGTCACGTCCATCTTGATCGCGGTGGCGCGCCGGCCCATCTGCCGGATCTCCTCGGCGGTGCGGTTGGAGTAGACCCAACCCTGGGCGGTGGCCACCTGGGCCAGCACCGAGTTGGCGCCTTCCGCGGTCGTCTGGAGGTCGGGGTCGTCCTCGATGAGGATGTCGGTGATGACCACGTCGGCTCCCATCCGCGCCAGCGTCAGGGCGTCCTCGCGGCCCAGCCCGCGGGACGCACCGGTCACGATGGCGACTCTGCCTGAGAGATCGAACATGGCTGTCTGTCTCCTTGGGTGGTTTCGGGTCAGTGCGGGCCGCCGTCCGGCGGGCGCAGCTCTGCGCTCGCGCGCGTGAGCACCGGCTTTCCGTCCTGGTTCACCGCGGTCAATTCCACCTGCTCGCCCTGCTCGCTGGCGCGGAAGGTGACGGTGTCGCCGGGCCGAACGATGGCGGCGAAACGGCAGCTCAGCCTTTGCAGCCGGGCCGGGTCCCCTGCGACCCGCGCCAGCAGTCCCATCTGCAGCATGCCGTGGACGATCACGCCGGGCAGGCCGACCGAGCGGGCGAGCTCGTCGTCCAGGTGGATGGGGTTGTGATCCCCGGAAGCCTCAGCGTATTCGGCGATCTGCTCGCGGGTGAAGGTCACGGTCAGCTCTCTCATCCGCCGCTCCCCCGCACCACGAACAGCGCTCGAGAGCGGCAGAGCGGGGCGCCTCCGGCCCCGGTCACCTCGGTCTCGAACCTGATGAATCTGGTGCCCCGGCGTTCGGAATCCGAGCTGACTCTTCCGCGGGCCGTCACGACCTCGCCCTCGACGGCCTGGCGATCCCACTCGAACTCCTGTTCGGCGTGCAGCAGGTTGGCGAAGTCGATGGCGGCCTCCGCATCGGCGAAGAGCTGCCGGGCGGTCGCCCCGAGCGCGTACACCGCCGCGTAGGTCGGCGGCACTCCCTGCCCGGGGTCGGAGCCCAGCGCCCGCGCAAAGGCGGCCGTGTGCTCCCTGTCGATCGTGAGGTCGACCGGCGGATACTCCCGCCCGGACACCGACGCTATCGCTCGAAGCTCCGGCGACCGTAGGTCTCGAGGTCGCGGCGCTTGCGCTCGGCGGTCTCCAGGTCGTCGCAGAAGATGAAGTGGCCGCGCCCGTGCACGTAGTAGCCGCCAGCCTGGTCGCGGGTCACCTTCAGGTTGGGCAGCTCGACGTCGTACACCTGGCCGGACGGCGAGACCTTGAGAAGCGGCATCCGTTCAGGCTAGCCGGACGCGAGACTTGGCAGCGGCATCCCGTCAGGCTAGATGGAAACGCAGCCGGACTCGCCTCAGAAGCGCGGGCCGCAGCTCTTCCCAGACGCTCAACGCCGGTGCCAGCGCCTCGACCGCCACCTCCTTCGGCGCATAGGCGGCGACCGTGAAGCGCTGGGCCAGCTCGCGCACCGGGTTGGCTGCCTCAGGCACCTCCCGGGCCAGCCGCGCTCCGAATTCGAGCGGGGTCTCAGACTGGCGTCTGCCCATTCCGGCCAGATTGGTGAGCAGGGTTACGCGCCGCCAGACACCGCTTACCGTTCGCGGCCTCAGATAGCGGGATATGGCGATCCAGGCGGAGGCTGCCAGCAGGATCAGGACTCCGAAGGCGATCGGGAGCTGGACGGGCAGCGGCAGGCTGCCGTTCCCGGCGGCCGTCACGTCGCCGGAGTCGATGTTGCCCTTGTCCGGCCGTGGATTGGTCGCTCCCGAGGACACCGGGCCGGCGACGCCGCTGTCACAGGCGGTGGCGTCCCGCCCGCAGGCGACGCCGGTGCTGCCGCGGGGGATCGGGAAGTAGGTGCCGTCGGGTGTCGGCTCGAAGGGAATCCAACCGTAGTGCGGGTAGTACACCTCGACCCAGGTGTGGGCGTCCGATTCGCGGACGACGTACCGGCTCAGCTTCTCGTCGAAGCTTCCCGGGCCGTATCCGTTGACGAGCCTGGTTGGTATGTCGAGCGAGCGGAGCATGTCACCCATGGCCGTGGCGAAGTACTCGCAGTAGCCCTGCTTGGATGTGAAGAGGAAGTACTCGAGGGGATCCACGCCCTTGGGAGGCGTGCTGGGGGTCAGCGTGTAGGAGTAGTTCGAGCGGAGGAAGGTCTCGATCGCCTGCGCCTGGTCGTAGGGATTCGTCTTGCCGGCCGTCACCTGCACGGCGAGGTCGTGGACCCGCTGCAGCGAGTCTGCCGTCCGGTAGTTGGGCAATCTGGACACCTGCGAGTTGGGCGCCTGCTGGCTGCTGTAGGTGTTCGTGAAGTTGCGGTAGGGATCTAGCCAGCTCGCGTATGTGGTGCCGGACTGGCGGAGCTGATCCTCGGTCGCGTTCGAGTACTGAACGGTGATCTTGTAGGCTCCGGCTCCGGTCAGCCGGCCACCGCCCGAAAGGCGGTCCAGCGTGTTGAGCTTGTCGGCGCCGGCCAGGCCCGGTGCTGACAGCAGGCCGACCGAGGAGTGCCCGGTGGCGTTGCGATCGATCTTCACCAGGCTGCCCGGGTAGAAGAGAACGTCGCTGGCCTTGTCCGGCGGCTTGAGCATCTGGACCTTGAAGCTGCCGGTCTGCTCGGCCTGGTACTGCTCGCTGTAAGGCGGCGGGATGTCCTTTTCGACCTGGAACGCGATCGAGGGCTGGGCGTACCGCCAGACCGAGCCGTCCGGCCCCAGCGAGGTCCGCTCCAGGTTGAGGCCGCGGAAGTAGCGGGTACCGCCGAAGTTGCCGTCGACGGTGTAGGTCATGACGACGCCGCCTGTCTTCTGGATGGGGCCCCCGAGCGGTACGTCGGTCGCGAACCCGATGGACGTCCCGTCGCTCTGGCCGTGTCCGAAGGCCACGGGGTGGTTCAGCCGCTGCTGCAGCTCGGCCCAGCCGCGGAAGCTGCCGTTCTCGATGTCGACCGTCCGGTCGGCGTTGGACAGCGGGGGCAGGAATATGCCCAGCGCTATCACCGCCGCCATGATGACGACCCCACTCTCCCAGAAGTCCCAGCGGGCGTCGCCCGTCAGCTTCACGCGGCGGCGGGAGGCCGCCTCCAGCGACCTCAGGTAGCTCGTCCAGAGCAGCAGGCTGAGCGTCAGGATCAGGAAGGCCAGCGTGTAGCCGTTCTGGTCACTCGGGTAGTTCAGGACGTTGGTCGCGAAGGCCGCGGCCCCGGGCACGAGACCGAGCAGCAGCTGCCGCCAGCGCAGCACGCACCAGCTCAGCCAGCCGCCGACCACCCAGAACAAGCAGCACAGCAGGTACAGGTAGAAGTTGGCGTCGGCCAGGGCGTCGCCGTTGGCCAACCTGACCAGCCACGCCCCCACCAGGCCCAGGGGATTGCTCGGGTCATTGGGGTGGGCGGCGTGGAGCGCCGGGAAGGCGGCCACGTATCCCACCACCGGTGCGGCGAGGAGGCCCAGCCCCAGGGCGGCCGTCCAGGGCACGCGTGTCAGGGCCAGGAGGCCCATGACGGCGGCGCCGATCAGCGCCACGCTGGTGAGCACCTCGGAGTGCGGCACCCAGCCGGCGGCGACCGTCGAGTTGGACACGCAGAGGACCAGCAGCAGCATGAGAACGCCGGAGACGGCGGTGCCGTGCGGAACCCGCTTCCGCAGCATGCGGACGCGTGGATCAGACCAGGCGGACAGCATCCCGGGTCCTGAGCAGGCGCGTGAAGTCGTCGCCCTTGCGGATCACGTACAGGTCGACGTCCGCGCCGAGGTCGAAGCTGAGGTTGGGCTCCGGCGCTCCGAAGCTGGAGGCGTCGATGTAGAAGGCCATCAGGGAGGTGCCGCGACCACGGATCGCCTGCATGACGGACACCCAGTGCGGGTCAGGGCTGGGCGTGATGACCGCGATCGCACGCCGCGGCAGTCTGCGAATGCGATCCCAGGCCATCGCCCGCGCCAGGTGCTGTCCCCCGTCGGCCTGCGCCACGGCGAGGTAGTCGAGGATGACCCGGTCCTGGCGGACGGCGCGATGCGGCTCCAGCACCGTGCCACGACCGTCGTTGGCGATCATCCCCACCCTGCGGCCGCGGGAATGGACTTGCATGGAGACTGAGGCCGCCAGGCTGATCGCATATTCCAGCGTCGACTCCTCCCCCTCCCCGAAGTGCACGTTGCGGTCCAGGTCGAGCACGACCCAGAGGTCGGCGGTCAGCGGCTGTTCGAAGGTCTTGCTCATCAGCTGCTCGTGCTTCTGGGAGAGCGCCCAGTGGATCCGCCCGAACGAGTCTCCGGGCGCGTACTCCCGCACACCGCCCGTCTCCGGCGGGTAGTCGGCCCAGTTCCCGAAGCGCTGGGCCGTGCCCACATGCTGGCTGGCGGGCATGATCAGACCTGGCATCGGCCGAACCCGGGGATAGACCAGCACCTGGTTCTTGTGGCTGTCCCGCCGCTCCTGCGAGAAGAGCCCGAACGGCTCGCTCACGCGGACCCGCGTGGGACCGAACGTCAGCCAGCCTCTCTGGCGATAGATGCCGCGGGCCCGCCAGGTGACGGCCTGCTTGCCGAGCGAGATCACCCTGCCCGGCTGGTAGTCGCGCAGCCGGCTCAGGTCCATCACCTCGACCCAGGGCGCCGGCACGTGGCCGACCTTGCGGACGGTCAAGGTCTCCTCGAACGACTCTCCAACCGTCGGCGTGCCCGCGTCCAGCGTTCGCTGGATGCTGATCCCGCGCACGGCCAGCTTGGGCCAGATCCAGGTGATCAGGAAGAGGACGCCCAGCGCGTAGGCCAGCGCGAAGGCGGGCCGTATTGCGGTCAGGTACGCGAAGAAGAGCAGGAGCGCGAGGCTGAGGCCGAGCAGGGCCCTGGTCATCGCGTCCCCTAACCTACTCCCGGGATTCGAGGCTCAGGCATCGAAGGAGGTCTGCGGCACCTGCTCGCGCTCCATCAGCTGGTGCAGGATCCGGGTGACGTTCGACCCCTGCATCTCGGCGTTGGGGCGAAGGATGATGCGGTGCCCGAGCACGGAGTCGGCCAGGGCCTTGACATCGTCCGGGACCACGAAGGAGCGGCCCTGGATGGCCGCCCGGGCCTGAGAGGCGTGGAAGAGGTTGATGGTTCCCCGCGTGCTCACGCCCAGCGCGATCTCCGGGTGATTGCGCGTCTTCTCCACCAGGTGGGCCATGTACTCCTTGAGCTCCTGCTTGACGAAGACTTCGCGGACCGCCCTCTGGGCCGCCGCCAGCTCGGCCGGCGAGACCACGGGCTGCAGCTCGTCGAAGGGCGATTCCACCTTCTCCAGGCCCAGCAGCTGCGCCTCCTCGTGCGCGGGAAGATAGCCCAGCTTCACCTTCATGAAGAAGCGGTCGAGCTGTGCCTCGGGCAGCGGGAAGGTGCCGGAGTACTCGACCGGGTTCTGGGTCGCCATGACCATGAAGGGCCGGGGCAGGGGGTGGGTCTCGCCGTCGATCGTGACCTGCCTCTCCTCCATCGCTTCGAGCAGCGCGGCCTGGGTCTTGGGCGTCGCCCGGTTGATCTCGTCCGCGAGCAGGATCTGGGCGAAGACCGGGCCAGGACGGAACTCGAACTCCGCCAGCTTCTGGTTGAAGGCCTGGACTCCGGTCACGTCCGAGGGGAGCAGGTCCGGGGTGAACTGGATGCGCCGGAAGGAGCAGTCGAGGGACCGCGCCAGCGCCTTGGCCAGCATCGTCTTGCCCACGCCGGGAACGTCCTCGATCAGAAGGTGGCCCTGGCAGAGCAGCGTCACGAGGCAGAGGCGAACCTCGTCCTCCTTGTGCACTATGGCTCTGGCGACGTTGGCCAGGACAGGCTCGGAGACCCTGCTCACCTCGTCCAGGGACGTCTGATCTGCCGGTCGTCTCATGCTTCGGGACCCCCTCGGTAGTGAGGCGGATTATATGGACGAATGCCTATATCTCTCGCAACGCCAAGATCGCGCCCCCTAAACCGTACGCGACGGCGGGTTGTGGGCCAGCGCCGCGGCGGCGGGCTGAGTAGCGCAACGATGCAGGGACGATCCGCGGCAACTGGCACTCCGCCAGCCTAGATCGAACCCCCAAGCCAACCAACAGTGGCCGTTAAGACGTACCCCCTCCCTACCCTCCCCGCAAGGAGGAGGGAAAAACAATTCCCAGGCGTTACTGGAGAGGCCGGATTCACTCCGGCCGTCTGAGTTGCTTCTTCCCAACGACTCCCAACCGTCACTTTGCGGAGGGGGCTCGTGGGGGAGGCCTGCCTCCCCCGCGCCGTTTATGACACTTCTTCGTCGTCGTCCTCGACCAGGCGTAGCTGGCCGGCGGCCTTGAGGCCCAGGTTGCGGGCGAAGAAGCCGGCCACCCGCTCCAGGTAGAGCTGGCGGTCGGCGAAGTAGGCGCCGGTGTGCTGGGCGCCCTGCACCACCCAGATCTCGCGCGGCCCCTTGTAGGCGTCGTGGAGCAGCCGGGAGTGGTGCACCGACGTGACGCCGTCCGCCCCTCCATGGATGAAGAAGACCGGACGCGATTCCAGGCCGCTCAGGACCGCAATCGGGCTCGACTCCGAGATCCGCACGCCGTGCCGCAGCCTCAGCCAGAGCCCGACCGCGATCACGAAGGGCGCGCCCGGCAGCAGCGTGTAGCGCCGGATGTTCTCGCTCACCACGCGCCGCAGGTCGCTGAAGGGACTGTCCAGCACCAGAGCCTCCACGGACGGGTCGCCGGCCGCCCCCAGGAGGCTCACCACCGCCCCCATCGAATAGCCGAGGAGGCCGATGCGGGCACCCCTGACACGGCGGCGGGCGAAAGCGATCGCCGCCTCCAGCTCCTGGACCTCGCGGACGCCCATGGTGACCACCGTGCGATCGCTGCCCGGCATCCCCCGATAGGAATAGACGAGCACGTTGAAGCCCTTGCGCCACAGCGCCACGGCGATCCCGAGCAGGCTCTCGCGGCGGGCCTTGTGCCCCGGGCTGATCACGATGACCTGCGGCGAGCCGCTCTGCCGGAAGAACCAGGCGCCGAACGCGACGCCGTCGGCCGTGACCAGGTCGACGTCCTCGTAGTTGACCTGGAACTCCCAGGGCGTGAACCCGAAGTCGTCGAGGAAACTCGGGCGGACAGGCACGAAGAGCCGGCGATAGAGCTCGGCGCAGAGGGCGACGAATACGGCTGCCAGCACGGCCACGGCGGCCAGGACTGCGCCAAGAACTACCAATGCCATGGGGCTCCGTTAAGTCTAGGAGGACTCACCGACGTCGGCCGTCACTGTTTGGCCGGCTGCGCCGAGCTGCCGGCCCGATCCTCTTCGTAGCGGGCGAGGACGAAAAGCAGCAGGCCCATCCGGTTCAGATAGCGCCTCAACTCGACGTTGGAGACCCCGCCCTCGCGGACCAGCGCCACGCAACGCCTCTCGGCCCGCCGCACGATGGCACGGGACAGATCCAGGGCGCCGGAGGCGGGGGTTGCGCCCGGCAGCACGAACGCCTCCGGCATGCGCGCGCCGGCCTCCAGCTCGGCCATCAGCCGGTCCAGCTCCGAGACGTCCTCCGAGGTGGTGGTCACGAAGCGCCCGGCCGCCTCGGGGTTGGTGGCGAGCTCGGCTCCGACCCGATACAGGCCCCGCTGCAGCGTCTCGATGACCTCTCTGACCCGCTGGTCGACGCTGAGCGCCCTGGCCAGCCCGAGGGCGCTGGAGGCCTCGTCCACCGTGCCGTAGGTCTCGATGCGGAGGTCGTCCTTGCCCGCCCGGCCACCGCCCAGGAGCCCTGTGCTGCCGTCGTCACCGCTGCCCGCCAGCTCGTGCAGCCTCTTCTTTCGCTGGGGCACGAGCATCAATCTAACCTTGGAGTGTCCATGAGAGCTGCGGAGGTGGTCGAGAGCGTGCGAACGCAGCTCGCGCCCATCCGCGACCGCGTCCGTGGACATCCTTACATCCGGGCCGCAGAGGACAAGCGCCTGGAGCTCGCCCAGCTGCGCCCGTTCGTCGGCGAGCAGTTCCTGATCGTCTCCAGCGACCTTCGCAGCATGGCTCAGATGGTCAGCCGCTTCGGTGGTGACGCCCACGTCGACTTCTTTCTCGACCTGCTGAGCGGCGAGCGCGCCGCCCTGCAGGCGCTGCCCGGGCTGGCGGCCGCCCTCGGCATGCGGGCGGAGGACCTGCTCGAGTACGAGCCGCGGCCGGGAGCCCAGGCGTACTCCGCCTACACCGCCTGGCTGGCCGCCTATGCCTCCAACGCCGAAGTCGCGGCTGCCTTCGTCGTCAACTTCCAGGGCTGGGGCGAGAATTGCGGCCGCCTCGGCCGCGCTCTTCGCTTCCAGTACAGCCTGAGCGGCGACCAGGCGGCCTTCTTCGAGCTCTTCGCCGAGCCCAGTGAGGAATTCGAAGGTCGCGCGCTGGAGGTGATCGAGGCTGGGCTCGAGGCGGGAGTCCCCAAGCGCCTGGTCCGCCGGGCGCCGCGCCTGCTGCAGGGATACGAGGCTATGTTCTGGGACACGCTCTACGAGACGCTCCGGCCGCCGTCAGCCCAGCCGTAGTCCCCTCTCGTCTCCACCGGCGAGCGTGCCGACCTCCGCGAACGAGCGGTCGCTGAGCGAAGTGAGCACCAGGTCGGCACGGCTGAAGTCGTGGTCGGCGGTCAGCGAGCTGGGTACGGCGACGCAGTAGAGGCCGGCGGTCTTGGCCGCCTGGACGCCGTGCACCGAGTCCTCCACGGCGACCGCCTGCCGGGGTGGGACGCCCAGGCATTCGAGCGCCGAGAGGTAGAGGTCCGCCGCCGGCTTGGGACTCTCGACGTCTTCCAGGCAGCGGATGCAGTCCCAGTCCGCCAGCCCCAGTCGCTCGAGGTGTCCGGTGACCCAGCCGCGGCCCGAGCTGGAGGCCACGCCCAGCCCCACGCCCAGCGCCCGGGCCTCCTCACGCCATTCGAGCACTCCCGGCAGGATGGTGAGCGCCTCCACCAGCTCCATCGTCCGCAGCCGGCGGTCGGCGCGTATGGCTTCGGCCTCCAGGGACCTTCCCAGGCGCTTTTCAAGCTCGGCGATAGGATCGAAGTAGTTCGACCCCCGGCCCACGATCGTCTTCCAGAAGTCGAGCGACAGCTCCTGGCCGTGCTGCCGGTAGACCTCCGCCCAGGCCTCGTACACCGGACCCTCGGTGTCGATGATCAGCCCGTCGAAGTCGAAGACCAGGGCGCGCACCGGCGGAATCCCAGGCGAGGGACGCGGCGTAGGAGTCACCCGGACATTGTCCAGCCCCAGGCGCCCGGTTCCACGGGAGGGGCCTCGACACCAGCGGCCTCGCCTTTGCCGGCCCGGCTGGTGTACATACTCGCAATGCCCGGCGCGACCCTCGGCGCACCCCTCACTCGACGTGAGGACCCCCGGCTGCTGATCGGCCGCGGGCGCTTCGTGGACGACGAGCCGGGCGGCCTGCACGCCGCCTTCGTCCGCTCCCCACTGGCCCATGCCCGGCTGCTGGACCTCGACCTGTCGGCGGCGCGCCGGACGCCGGGCGTGGTGGGAGCCTACGCCGCGGCCGAACTGGGCCTGCCTTCGCGTCTGGCCTTCGCCCTGCTGCCCGACTCCTTCGCCAGGCCACCCCTGGCCGCCGACGTCGTCCGCTTCGTGGGCGAGGCGGTCGCCGTGGTGGTGGCCGAGACGGCGGCGGCGGCGGAGGACGGCGCCCAAGCCGTTAGCGCCGACTACGGAAGGCTGCCGGTGGTCCTCACGCCCCAGCAGGCGGCCGGCGCGGACGCCCCCCTTCTCTTTCCTGAGCACGGCAGCAACCTGGCCTTCGAGGTCGACTTCGGCTCGGACGGCGACCCCCTGGCCGGAGCCGAGGTGGTGGTCCGGGGGCGGTTCGTGAACCAGCGCCTGGCGGCGGTGCCGCTCGAGCCCAACGCGATCCTGGCGGCGCCGGACGCTGAGAGCGGCGGCCTGATCCTCCGGGCCTCCACCCAGAGCCCCTTCCAGGTCCGCGACTTCGTGGCGGACTGCCTGGGAATGGAGGAGTCGCAGGTCAGGTGCATCGCTCCGGACGTTGGGGGCGCCTTCGGGGCCAAGCTGCTCGTGTATCCGGAGCAGGTGGTGGTGGCCGAGCTGGCCCGCCGCCTGGGAAGGCCGGTCCGCTGGATCGAGTCGCGCTCTGAGTCGTTCCTCGCGATGTACCAGGGCAGGGGCCAGGTCCAGGAGGTCGAGCTGGGAGCGACGCGGGACGGGACGCTCGTCGGCCTCCGAGCCGAGGTGGTGGCGGACGCCGGGGCCTATCCCGGGCAGGGAGCTTTCCTCACCTTCTACACCGGCCAGATGCTGCCCGGACCCTACCGCCTGCCGGCCGTCCGCTACCGGGCGCGAAGCTACGCCACCAACCGGACGCCGACGGCCGCCTACCGCGGCGCCGGCCGCCCTGAAGCCACGGCTCTGCTGGAGCGAGCCATGGACCTCCTCGCCACCGAGCTGCAGATGGACCCCGCCGAGCTGCGCCGGCGCAACCTCATCGCGGACGACCAGTTCCCCTATGAGACCGTCACCGGCTCGACCTACGATTCCGGCGCCTACGGGGGCGCGCTGGAGCTGGCCCTGAAGACGGCCGGCTACCCGGAGCTCCGGGCCGAGCAGCGGCGGCGCCGGGATGCCGGCGAGCGGCGGCTGCTGGGGCTCGGGATCGGCAGCTACGTCGAGATAACGGCGATCGGCTCGCCGACCGAGTACGCGTCGATCGAGGCCCGCGCCGACGGCAGCATGCTCATCCTCGCCGGCACCGCCTCGCACGGCCAGGGTCACGCGACGGCGTACGCGCAGATCGCCGCAGCCGTCCTCGACCGGCCGGTCGGCGCCTTCGAGGTGGTGGAGGCCGACACCGGGCGGGTACCGCGGGGCGACGGGACCAGCGGCTCTCGCTCCATGCAGCTGGGCGGCAGCGCCGTGCTGCGGGCTGCGAATGCCCTGCTGGAGAGGGGGCGCCGGCTGGCCGCCGAGCTGCTCGAAGCAGACCCCGACGACCTGGTCACGACCGAGACCGGGCTGGCTGTGCACGGCGCTCCGGCCTCGGCGCTGAGCTGGGGCGAGCTGGCGCAGGCGGAGGAACGGCGCGGGCGAACCCCGCTCAAAGAGGAGACCGACCTCTTCGCGGAGTCCAGCTACCCGTTCGGCGCTCACCTGGCGATCGTTGAAGTGGATCTGGAGACCGGCGAGGCACGCCTGGTGCGTCACGTGGCGGTCGACGACTGCGGCATCATCGTGAACCCGAGGCTGGTCGACGGGCAGGTGCACGGCGGCGTGGCCCAGGGCGCCGGCCAGGCGCTCTTCGAGGAGGTCGTCCTGGACTCGGATGGATCGCCGCTCACGGGAAGTCTCCTCGACTACGTCGTGGCCACCGCCAACGAACTCCCGGCCATCGAGGCCCTGCACACGGTCACGCCCTCGCCCAACAACCCGCTGGGCGCCAAGGGAATCGGGGAATCCGGCACCATCGGCGCCACCCCGGCCGTTCAGAACGCGGTCATCGACGCCCTCTCCCACCTGGGGATCCGACACCTCGACATGCCGCTCACGCCAGAGCGGATCTGGCGGGCACTGAGCGAGCTCAGCCCAGACGGGTGAGCCGCCAGAGCGTGGTCGCGCCCTCCAGGTCGTCGGTCAGCGCCACCGGCACGTCGACCTCGTCGAATCCGGTCTTGACGCTGAGGCTGCCCACCACCGGACCCGCCGCCTGAGGCGCTGCGAGCGCCCTGGCGGCCAGCGTGGTCGCCAGCGGGGTGCCCGGCAGCAGCGCGATGTCCAGGTCGCCGTCGGCGACGATGTTGGCGTTGCTGCCCCAGGGCGCCGCGTACCTGCCGACCACCTGGTCCCTGGAAACGATCCGCTGCAATTGCAGCGATTGGCGGACGGTGCCGAGCAGCGCCGCGGCGTCGTCGAGCGCGTTCTGCAGCGTCGGCAGGCCCTGGACCGCGGCGAAAACCAGCAGCTTGCGGCCGTCGGCGAGCTGGTGGGTGGCCGCGGACAGGTAGACCGCCCCTACCTGAGGGATGTTGCCGGTCTTGACGCCGACGATCCCGTCCTTGCCGAGCGCGTAGTTGACGTTGATGGCGGGGCTCGGGAGTCCGGGCAGCGTGGCCTGGGGCTGGCCCACGATCTCGGCCAGCACCTGATTCCCCATCGCGGCCTCGCCGAGCCTGATCAGGTCGGCGGGGACGCTGACCGTCTTGTCGGAGATACCGCTCACGTCGGCGAAGTGAGTCTGGCGCAGCTTGAGGTCGGCAGCCCTGGTGTTCATTCGCTGCACGTGGGTGTCGATGGATCCGGAGGCCCACCTGGCGAGCAGCTGAGCGATGTTGTTGCCCGAGGGGATCAGCAGGCCCTGCAGCGCCTGGTACTCGCTGAGCTGCTCA
>JALYYF010000197.1 GCA_030946725.1 Candidatus Dormiibacterota bacterium | reverse complement strand
GAACTTCCTCAGCAGTCCCGCCAGCTGCCCGGGCAGGGTCCGCGTGTCGATCGGCTTCGAGATGTACTCGACGCAGCCCGCTTCCAGGGCGGCCTGCCGGTCCTCGGGACGCGCGTGGGCGGTGAGGGCAACGATGGGGATCTCGACCGTCGCCGGGTTGGCCTTCAGGAGCCTGGTGAGGCCGAGACCGTCGAGTCCCGGAAGCTGGATGTCGAGGAGTACCAGGTCCGGCCGCAGCCGCTCGAGCCGTTTCAGCGCCTCTTCGGCGGAAACGGCGCTGATCACCTCGTAGCCTTCTCGGTTCAGCACCGCCTCCACCAGCTCGAGGTTGACCGGGTTGTCCTCGACAACCAGCACCAGGGGGCGGGAGCCGTCAGCGCCGGGAGTGGCTGGGAACACCGTTGCCGTTACCGTTGCGGTTCACCTGCTCCTGGAGCAGCTGCAGGCGCTCGAGGAGCTGGCTCGTCCCGTCCTGGCCGCTGGCCACGATGACGTCGACGCAGCCGTTGAGCCGGGACTTGTCGGCCTCGCTGAGATCCCCGGCGGCCATGCCAAGGACGGGGATGTCTCGGGTCCGCGGATCCGATTTGAGGGCGGCCGCCACCTCGAAGCCGGCCATCTCGTCGCCGACCAGGTCGAGCAGCACGAGATCCGGCCGGTGCTTCCTGGCCAGCTCGACGCCTTCGCGGCCACGGCGAGCCTTCAGCACCGAGAAGTTCGGCTGGAGCTCGGCGTCGAGCCGGTTCAGCGTCTCCTCCTCGGCGTCCACGACCAGGACCTTCAGGGCCCTGGACCTGGATTTCGCCTTGCGGGCGTGTCGCCCGACCGCCTCCAGGAGGGCCTGGCGGTCGATCGGCTTGACGAGATAGTCGTCAGCGCCCAAGGCGATACCCAGTGACCGGTTGTCGACCACGGACACCACCACCACGGGGATGTCGCGAGTCTCCGGCGTGGACTTCAGCTGCCGCAGCACCTCCCAGCCGTCCTGCCCCGGCAGGAGGATGTCGAGCGTGATCGCCAGCGGCCGCAGCTCACGCACCTGCGCTACGGCCTGCCGCCCGTCCCTGACCACGTGCGGACGGTAGCCGGCTCTCCTCAGCATGCTGGAGAGGAGGGTGGCCGCAGCCAGGTTGTCCTCGATCACCACGACCAGTGGAGGGAGCTCCTGCGCCACCGCCGCGGGCTCCTCGTCCTCAAGCCCTTCCTCCCCCGCCGCAGGAGCCTCCAGGGGCAGGACGACGTGGAAGCAGCTGCCCTTGCCAGGCTCGCTCTCGACCCAGACCCGGCCCGAGTGCAGCTCGGTCAGACGCCGGGTGAGCGCGAGGCCCAGGCCGGTGCCGGCATGGTTCACCGCCTTTCCCGATTCCAGCTGCTCGAACTCGTCGAAGATCCGGCGCTGGTCCTCGAGCGGGATCCCCGGACCGTTGTCGGCGACGCTGAGGAAGAGCATGCCGCTCTCGGCCCGGCTTGCCACAGTGACGCGGCCGCCGTCGGGCGTGAACTTCACCGCGTTGGAGAGCAGGTTGAGCAGGATCTGCCTCACCTTCGCCTCGTCGGCGAAGACTGTGCCGGCCCAGTCCACCTCCTGGCTGATGACGATCTTCTTCTGATCGGCCAGCGGCTCCACCGTCTCGATCGCGGCCGCGATGGCACCCGCGAGGTGGAAGGGGGCCTGGTTGAGCTCCACCTGGCCGGCCTCGATCTTGGCCAGGTCCAGGACCTCGTTGATCAAGCCGAGGAGGTGCTTGCCGCTGTTGTGGATGTGGCTCAGATAGCTGTTGCGCTTGCGCAGCTCGGGGCTCTCCTGGCTCTTCTCCAGCCCGCGCTGACCGTCGTCGAGGAGCAGCTCAGAGAAGCCGAGGATGGCGTTGAGGGGAGTGCGCAGCTCGTGGCTCATGTTGGCCAGGAAGCGGCTCTTGTGGTTGCTGACACGGGTCAGCTCCTCGTTCGCCTGGGTGAGCTGCGAGTGCAGGCTGGCGGCCTGCATGGTGGGGGCGACCTGGCCCGCCAGGAGGCTCAGCCTCTGGACGTCGTCCTCGGAGAAACGGTGCAGCGTCTCGGTCTGGACCGAGAGCGCTCCCACAGGCGTGTCGTTGGCGAGGAGCGGGACCGCGACGACGCTCCTTGCCCCACGTCTGGCGGCCCAGTCGTGGCCACTGGCCCAGGCCTGGTAGTCCTCGACGACCACCGGCTGGGCCGTGTCGAAGGCCATGCCGGCGGCTCCCTCGCCCGGCCCGAACGCGACCTCCCCGACCGGGCGGGGATGGTTCTCGGCCACCACGTGGAGGAGGCCGTCGGACGGCTCGAACCAGCTCAGGGTGGCGTGGTGGCCGCCCAGCAGCTCCACCGCCTTGTCGGCCACCACCTTCGCGAGCGTGACCGGGTCCAGCATGCCGGCAGCCGCCCGGCCGGACTCGTTGAGGATGGCCAGGGTCCGGGCCTGCCTCTCCTTTTCCTCGAACACGTGCGCAACATGCACTGCGGCCGCGAGAGGACCGGCAATGATCTGCGCAATCTGGGCGTCGGCCTCGTCGAAAGCGGGCCGCCCGGCCAGCCGGGTCGCCGTCAGCGCGCCGACCGTGACGCGCCGGCTGACCATCGGGACGGCCAGCACGGCGCCGAAGTTCTTGGCGGCGGCCCAGCTCCGTGTCGGCACTCCCCAGATGGGATCGCCGTAGTCGCCGATCGTCGTCTTTCCGTTCAACACCGTCTGCATGGCAGGGCCCCTCTCGATCCAGGCCGAGATGGAGTCGAGCGGGGAGCGGCTGCCGTCACCGGTTATCTCGAAACCGCCCTCTCGGACCAGGAGCACGCAGACCTCGTAGGCCCCCAGGACCTCGGCGGCTCGCCGGATCCCCAGCTCCAGCACCTCGTCCAGGCGCAGGTGGGCGTTGACGTCGACCATCGCCTGCGCCAGGCCCAGCCGCTTGGCGGACTCCTCCTGCCAGGCTTGAAGGGCGTCGGCCAGGGCTCCCAGCTCGTCGCGCCGGCTCCGCCCTGGAATGGCGGTGGTGTCGCCGCGCGCCACCGCCCGGGCGGCGGCGGCCAGCCGGCCCACCGGGCCCAGGATCGACCGGATCACGAGCAGGCCCAGGAACAGGATCAGGAGCAGGATCAGGGCGCCCAGAACAGGGGTGGCGATGCCCACGATCGACGAGCTGTCGCTCGCTTCGCGCAGCGCCAGCCGGGCGCGATAGTCCAGGTACTGGTCGAAGCTCTGGTCTGCCACCCGGTAGGAGTCGAACAGCTGCTTTTCCTGCTCGATACGGGCACCGTCCACGTTCTCACCTCGAGCCAGACGGACCCTGATGTCCTCGGAGAAGGCCTGCCAGTTGTTTGCCGCCGTCTCGAGCGTGGCCAGCTTGGCCTTGCCGGGATCGTCCAGCGTGCCTCGGTCGAGCGCCTTCTCGGCGCCGGCCAGCTGCGCGCGTCCTGTCTCGTAGGGGTCCAGGAATTCGGGACGGGCCGACAGCATGTATCCGCTCAGGCCGGTCTGCTGGTTGACCATGCCGAGCTCGAGGGTGTTCAGGTCGAGCTGCATCTGGCGGTCTTCCTCCGCCCTGCTGCTGGCCTGCCGGCTGGCCCAGTCGAGCGCCCCGATGGCCGCAACGAGACAGAGCACGGCGACGATCGCCGCGCCCACGAGCCATGTCGCTCGCTTACGTAGCGAGCCAGAACGCCGCAGCCACATTCCCGGTAAGGAGGTATGACGCACGGAAAAGGCGGATTGGTCGGTTGCCCCTGCTGCGCCGCTGCTCGTGCGCTTGTCTACCGGTGAAGCATGAGCGGCTTACGACCGGCGGCAGGTGCCCTGCGGGCCCTTGACAGGCGGCAGCACGACCGGTAGCGGCGAAGGGGGGACCACTCCCTGGCCCCTCGGTTTTCGGAATGCTTCTGAGATCGCTGGCGCCGCGCTGGGGGCGGCTGGGCGAGCAGGAGGTTTTCCGATGCCACGTGGTAAGGATTTCAAGCGACGCGTCCGCGCCCGCATGAGCCGAACAGGGGAGCGCTACACGGAGGCGCTCCAGAACCTCCGGACCATCTCCGGCGGTGCTCAGGAAGGCGTGCCTGGCTGGCACCTCGCCATGGAGAAGCCGGGCGCATACGTCGCAGGCGTCGAACCGATCGGGGACGGCAGGGTTCGGGCGGCCTACCTTAGATCGGTCGCGGATCCCGGCGAGGGTTTCGCCACGCTGATGCAGACGGTGCGGGCCGAGACTTACCGGGGCCGGCGGCTGCGCTTTGCGGCCACGGTTCGCGGCGAATCGATCGAGACCTGGGCAGGCCTCTGGATGCGGATCGACGGTCCCAACTATGAGGAGCTCGGTTTCGACAACATGCAGGACCGTCCGCTCTCCGGCTCATTCGACTGGGCCACGTTCGAGGTGGTGCTCGACGTGCCGCCAGAGGCGCACGCGATCGCCTTCGGAGTGGCTCTTGCTCAGTTGGGAACCATCTGGCTCAGGGACGTCCGCCTCGAGGTGGTCGGCTCAGACGTACCGCCGACAAGGAGCCGCCCGCCGATCGCGCCACATCCTCAAAACCTGGACTTTTCCGAACTGGGGTGAGAGGTGCTCCTTACCCGGCCAGCGCAGGCGCCATCGCGAGCGACCGCGCACTGACCCCCGATGAAGGCAGGGGGTCGCCTTTTCGCGGCTGCCCGGTGGGGATTTGCCGGAAATGACTGCAGTCGGTACACTCCTCGCCCTACGGCGCCCCCGGGAGCTGGAAACGGCTCAGAACGGGCGCCAGGCATGGCAGTTTGATGGATGCGCGTCAGGTCTTGGAATCCGATGGGAGGTCGCCGGCGACCGGGAACCGCGGCGCCGTCCTGGTTGTCGAGGATTCGCTGGAGGCGGCGGCGCTCATCTCGGCAGTGCTCGAAGAGGAGGGCTTTCGAGCCGTGGTCCGCCACGACGGGCAGGACGGGCTCCAGGCCTTCGACGACGAGCGGCCGATCGCCGTGCTGCTCGACTGGGTCGTCCCGGGAGGGCCCGGACTCGAGATCTGCCGCCGAATTCGAGAGCAGGACCGGGTGATCCCCATCTTCTTCATCAGCGGACGGCAGGACGAAGCCAGCGTCAGCCGCGGCCTCGACGCGGGCGCCGACGACTTCCTCGTCAAGCCCTTCCGACCTCGGGAGCTGATGGCGCGGCTGGAGGCCAGCCTCCGCAAGGT